>JBBQOG010000006.1:0-21665 GCA_038330665.1 Bacteroidales bacterium | reverse complement strand
CCTTCGGATATCGGCAAATTTATCCCAGGCTTTATCGTTAACCACTTTCCCTGCCGCTATATAATTCCTGCCGCTCAAGGAATATTCAAACGACACTTCCGTGGGCAGGAATATCCAGCTGCCAGTGGAATTGAGGAAGTCAGCGGCAATGCCATGCAAACTTCTGACGGTTCCGAGATCGATTTCCGCAATCACATCCTTGCCTTCCCATCCGAGCCATTCCCCGTTGGAATAATCCGGATCGCCGAGTCTCCCATCCAGCAGGATAATCTGGTTTTTCGGTGGATATTTCGTGCTGGGCGGATTGGTAAACCGGATTGAAAAATCAGCCTTTACAAAATTTCCGGTACGTATAAAGCTGCTTACACCCCGACTATCAATCGCAATGGCTGTGATCAGGGTTGATTGACTGATGGAAAGCGGCCCGGAATATGCTTTTGCGGTTTTATCCGGGATTGATCCGTCAGTCGTATAATAGATCTGATCCGTTTCGGAATCTGACGACAGCCTTACCGGCATGGAATCGAGGAAAGCCCCGGACTCCGGTTTTAGTGTTAGCCCGGGTAATCTCTTATGCAGGCTGATAAATGCCAATGTCGGGGTAGAACGGGATTGAAAAATCCGGATCCGGACCTTTGATGCGGTAACCGGTTCGAACCGCAAAAACCGGGAGTACCCCACCGTGGTGGCGCGGGTAACTTCTCTCCAGCGTTCCCCTTTCCAAACTTCTATGGAAAACTGTTCAATACGTTGTCCGTATTTTATATTCTCTCGGATTTCCAAGCAATCGAATGTTTTTTCACCGGTAAGTTCGAAAGTAATACCTGGCGTTTCATCGCCTTTTTTAGCCATCCAGAACTTATCCAAGCCTGAGATGAGCACATTTGAAGCCCTTGTCCCTGCAGAGGAAGATGAAGCCTCCACTTTGGCGCCATCTGCCATATTTTCGTTAAAAACCGCATCACGAACACGCTTGAATTCTTTCAGAACCGCCACATCATTTTCATGGATCAGACCCCGCTGGTCGGGCGGAACGTTTAATAACAACAAGGAGTTCTGGCCCACGGAAGCAAACCAGATATCGAGCAACTTTTCCGGTGTTTTAACCCTTTGGTCTTCGGAGGCATGGTAGAACCAGCCCGGACGAATCGAAACGTCAACTTCCGATGGGTACCAGATCAGTGCCGGCGCCTGAATAATCCTGCTCCGGCTTCCAAGGTCCTGCTGCATCATATCTCCTGTAGGAATGAAAACCCCATCGGCAGGCACTTGCTGCGAAGCGTTGGCAATTTTATCTGTATTGCTTGACTGGTAAGGGACCACCGACCATTCGGTAGGCCGGCCGTATCCGGATTCCGTTCCCACCCAACGAACATCAGGGCCCATCACTGCAATGGCCGCCTGGGGCTGAAGTTTCCGTATCGTTGAATAGTATCGCATCCAATCGTATACCTGGCGCTTGCCATTGGGGCCCTCCCCGCAGGCGCCATCGAACCACACTTCATCCACCACCCCGTATTTCGTTAAAAGTTCAGTGAGTTGGTTCACAAAATAATCGTTATACTCTTCCGTACCATAGGTCTTTTCGTGCCGGTCCCAGGGTGAAAGGTACACCCCGAACTTCAGACCGGCTTCCTGACAGGCTTTGGCCACCGAGCCCACCACATCACCCCTTCCGTCCATCCAGGGGGAAGACTTTAAACTATGGTCGGTATAGGCAGTTTGCCAGAGGCAGAAACCGTCGTGATGCTTGGCTGTGACAATAACCATTTTCATGCCGGCATCGACTGCTGTTTGCACCCACTGTTTGGCGTCGAAGGCAGTCGGGTTAACCCATTTGGGATCTTCCGTTCCTTCGCCCCATTCCCGGTTGGTAAACGTGTTCATCCCGAAGTGGGCAAATAGGGTAAACTCCAGCTCCTGCCAGGCCACCTGTCGGTCGGATGGGGCCACACGCGAAGCTTTTTTAACAATTGAAGACGACGACTCACCCGGAATGATCGCCATATAATTGGAGGTCGGCCGGGATTCGCGGCAGGAAGAAAGGAGGAGAACCGCGATGAAGATGGGGAGGAGGTATGATTTCATGGTTTAGGGTTTCAAGGTTCATGGGTTTAGGGTTCAGGGGTTCCGGCGAATTCGATAATTCTTTTTCTTCTCTGTGGCTCTGTGATCCCTGTGTTAAAAGATCTTACACAGGGGGCGCAGCGGACACAGAGGGCACGACGTAACTGCGTTTCAGATCAAAAATAGGAAAAAGGAATTTGAAATCCTTCGGCTTCCTTTATCTTTGAAAGAATCAAGAATATCAGACCATGAAAAGAATTCTTTACGCCCTGCTTTTTAGTTTTACATTAACTGCCTTTCCAACAAAAGTTTATACCCAGGAAATTCAACCTGTTGAAATCGACAAGCTGGTTGAAAGCACGATCAAAACTTTTAAGGTCCCGGGTATTGCGGTGGCGATTGTCAAAGATGGGAAAATGGTTTTTGCAAAGGGGTATGGAGTGCGATCACTGGCTACGGGGAAACCGGTGGATGAACATACCTTGTTTGGCATTGCTTCCAATTCTAAAGCGTTTACCACCACCGCACTAGGAATTTTGGTAGATGAGGGTAAGATTAATTGGGACGACCGTGTCATTGATTATATTCCTGACTTCCGGTTGTATGACCCTTATGTATCCGAAGACTTCCGGATTCGGGATTTATTGACCCATCGCAGCGGAATGGGCCTGGGTGCGGGCGACCTGATGATCTGGCCCGACGGAACCGATTTTACCCGTGCAGATGTGATTCATAACCTGAGATACCTGAAGCAGGTGTCCCCCTTCCGCTCGAAATATGATTACGACAACAATTTATACATAGTTGCAGGTGAAGTCATTGCAAAAGTATCGGGCCAATCCTGGGAAGATTTTGTACAACAAAGGATTTTACAGCCTCTGGAGATGAAAGAGAGCGCCACAACCTTTATCAGGATCAAGGACACCTCGGATATTATTGCCGCCCATGCCGTGGTTGATGGGAAAGTTCAGGTGATCGAACGTACGAAGGGTGAACTGATGAATGCCGCCGGAGGTATTTATTCCAGCGTTTACGATCTGAGCAAATGGGTGATCATGCACCTGAATAAAGGCGGATACGGAACCGGCAACTCTTCGCAGCTGATCAGCAAACGAAACCATCAGGAATTATTTACGCCGCAAACTTTGATGGGTGTTGGCACTGCCCCGCCCTACAACTCTCACTTTGCTGCCTATGGGCTTGGGTTCAGGCTGACGGATGCAAAAGGGTATCTGGAAGTTTCGCATACCGGTGGTTTGGCCGGGATGGTTACGCAGATCACGATGTATCCGGAGCTGAATCTGGGTATCATTGTACTCACGAATCAGCAGGTGGGTGCCGCATTTTCAGCCATCACCAACCAGATCAAGGACCGTTATCTGGGTGTTACCGGTATGGATTGGGTTAAGCTTTTGGGCGACCGGGTGAAGAGTAGTGATGAGAGGGCAGCCAAGGTTACCGAACAGGTTTGGCAGGACATTGCGAAACAGCAGGCCTCCGGCAAAGGATCGGCACCTGATTTCGGAATATACACCGGCACCTATAGAGATCCCTGGTTCGGGGATATTTTTATTGAACAGAAGGGAAATAAATTACAGATCCGGGCAAAACGTTCACCCGGGCTCACGGGTGAACTGATCTATTACAAGGGCCAGACCTTTGTCGCCAAATGGAATGACCGGAGTTTCGATGCGGATGCTTTTGTGCTGTTTGAATCCGGGTACGAAGGAAAAGCAGCCGGCATCAAAATGAAGCCGATTTCGCCCAATACCGATTTCAGCTATGATTTTCAGGACCTGGAGCTTAAACGGGTAAAAGAATAAGGATCATCAGATTCTGCCTGCGACATAATCTCCCACCTGGCTCGTCCCGGAAGGATTATCGCGATTCAGGTCCCCGGTGAGGATTTTTGCACGGATGGCTTCTTCCACTGCCGATTCCACGGCTTCAGCCTCAGCCGGCAGGTTAAGCCCGGTTCGCAGAAGCATGGCCGCAGAGAGGATTGTGGCCAAGGGATTCGCAACATTCTTTCCTGCCCCATCGGGATAGCTTCCGTGAATCGGTTCGAATAAAGGAACTTTATCACCGATGGAGGCCGATGGCAAGAGTCCGATCGATCCGCTGATCACACTGGCTTCATCGGAAAGAATATCTCCAAAGAGATTTTCCGTTAGGATCACATCAAATCTTTTCGGATTGATAATCAACTGCATAGCACAGTTGTCCACAAACATGAAATCCAGCTCCACATCCGGGTAATCAGGAGCCATGCGCGTCACCACCCGGCGCCAGAGGCGCGAAGTTTCCAGCACATTGGCCTTATCCACCAGGGTAACTTTCTTTCTCCGGAGGCGGGCCTCCCGGAAGGCTACATGGGTAATCCGTTCAATTTCATCCACCGAATACAGGCAGGTGTCTACCGCCTGGGTACCGTTTTTGCGCAGCTCCCTGGGTTCCCCGAAATAGAGTCCGCCGGTTAATTCCCTCACCACGAGGAGGTCGGCTCCCAGAATTCGATCCTCTTTAAGGGGGCTTAATTGCATGAGTTCCGGGTACATCTTAACCGGACGCAGGTTGGCGTACAGGCCCAATTTTTTACGCATGGCAAGGAGTCCCTGCTCCGGCCGGACCTTTGCATCCGGGTTATTGTCGTATATTGGATCACCGATAGCACCAAACAGGATTGCATCCGCCTCACTGCAGATCTGGTGGGTTTCCTCCGGATAGGGGTCGAGGCCCTTCCGCATGGCCGCGCCGCCAATGAGCGCATACCGGTAATAAAAACGATGTCCGAACCTTTCGGCCACTTTTTCAAGGACCTTAGCGGCTTCGGCTACGACTTCCGGTCCGACTCCATCACCCGGAAGAACGGCAATTTTATACTCCACGGTTAGTTTGATTTAGTTTTTCGTTGGGTTTCGAATTCGGCAATTTCCGTTTTTAGTCCGGCCAGATAATCGATCAGGTCGCTTCCGGTAAGCAAACACTCCCGGCGGAAAGGGTTGATTTCAAAAGATATATCACCTGCGGGTTCCGGAAGAACCAGCTTCTGGTTTTTCAGATCAACGGTCCACTGTTCATTCAACCCGGCTGATGCTATTCCCATCAGCCGATTCAGTTCCTCCTCGCTGACTTCCAGGGGCAACAGACCGTTATTCAGGGCATTGGTCCTGAAAATATCCGCAAATCCAGAAGAAATGATCACCCTGAAACCATGTTGATAAAGCGCCCAGGCGGCATGCTCGCGCGACGACCCGCAACCGAAATTCTTGCCGGTCAGCAGGATCTGCCCCCGGCCTGCCGAAGTATTCAATATAAAATCCGGGTCCGGCGTTCCATCGGGGCGGTATCGCCAGTCGTGGAAAAGGTTCACTCCGAAACCGGTGGAATCCACCGATTTTAGGAACCTGGCCGGGATGATCCGGTCCGTATCAATGTTTTCCACTGGCAGATATACTACCCGGGAAGTAATGGTTTTCAGGGGTTCGAAGGACATGATGATGATGGGATGATGGGATGATGGGATAATGTGTTAATGTGTTAATGTGTTAATTTGTTAATTTGCTAATTTGCTAATTTGCAATTATTAAAATTCGTGGTTGGTTGGCGGGTACTTTTTTCGTGTCTCGTGTTTCGCGTTTCGTGTTTTGTGTCCAGAATTTCGTCGTCACTTGTCACTTGTCACTCGTCACTTATATTCATGAAGTCCCTTGGATCTGTAATTCTGCCTGTCACGGCTGCGGCTGCAGCAGTAAGCGGACTGGCAAGCAGCGTCCTTGCGCCCGGTCCCTGGCGTCCTTCAAAGTTGCGGTTGGAGGTGGACACACAATATTTACCTGCAGGAACTTTATCGTCGTTCATGGCAAGACAAGCGGAGCAACCGGGTTCCCGGAGTTCAAATCCCGCGTCGTTCAATATTTTCTCCAATCCCTCCTCACGGGCCTGTTTTTCGACCTGTTTAGAGCCGGGAACAATCCAGACAATCACCTGATCAGCCTTTTTGCGGCCTTTAATCAGGCTGGTGAATTCTCGGAGGTCCTCGATTCTACCATTGGTGCAACTTCCGACAAATACGTAATCGATTTTACGGTCAAGCATTTTTTCTCCCGACTGAAGTCCCATGTAATCCAGCGCTTTCTGATCCTGGTCGGGGATGGTCCCGTCGATTGGCATTCCGGCTCCCGGATGGGTCCCCCAGGTAATCATCGGGGCGATTTCCGAGGCGTCGAATAATTCTTCACGGTCAAACCTGGCCCCCTCATCACTCGTCAGCAACTTCCAGTTTTCCAGCGCTTTTGTCCAGCAACCGTTGCGGGGTGCGAACTCACGGCCCTCCAGATATTTGAATGTAGTTTCATCCGGAGCGATGAGTCCGCCACGGGCTCCCATTTCGATAGCCATATTGCAAACCGTCATCCGGGCTTCCATGCTCATCGAACGGATAGCCGTTCCGGCAAATTCGACAAAATACCCGGTTCCCGCTCCGGTTCCGAGGCATGCGATCACGTAAAGGATCAAATCTTTGGAGGATACACCGGGAGCCAGTTGACCATTGATGGTTATCCGCATGGATTTCGGGCGTGTTTGTACCAAACACTGGCTGGCCATGACCATTTCCACCTCGCTGGTTCCGATCCCGAATGCCAGGGTGCCGAAAGCTCCGTGCGTGGCGGTATGACTGTCGCCGCAAACGATGGTCATCCCGGGTTGCGTGAATCCCAGTTCGGGACCGATGACATGAACGATGCCGTTCCGGGGATCACCCATTCCATACAGCGTGATCCCATGCTTTTCGCAATTCTCCCATAACCGGGCCACCTGGGTGGTGGATTCAGGACCCATAACCGGTTGGCCCTGCCCCTGGGTAGGGATGTTGTGATCCATGGTAGCGACCGCCTGACCGGGCCGGAAAAAGGGTAATCCCCTTCGTTCAAGACCGGCAAAGGCCTGCGGGCTGGTCACCTCATGAATAAAATGCAGGTCGATATAAAATACGGAGGATCCATCCTCCAGAACCTTTACTTCGTGGTCATCCCAAAGCTTATCGAAAAGCGTTTTACTCCTCATAACTACCAGTCATTTTATTCAGTGCATCGATCAGGGCTTTCACCGAAGCGGTCACAATATCCGTGTCGGCCGAGAAGCCATAGAAAATCCGTTCGCGACCCTTGATTCTCACATGGACCTTGGCCACATCATCGCTTCCTTTTGTAATGGCCTGAATCAGGAATTCATCCAGTTCAAAAGGTTCTTCGATCAATTTGGCAACGGCTTTAAAGGCTGCATCAAACGACCCGTTTCCTTCCGAAGTAGCCGCCTTTTCAACCCCATTAACCATCAGGTGAACGGTAGCCATCGGAGTGGTCGACATTCCGGCGAGAACCTGAAGAAGTTTAAGGGAAACAAAGGTACCTGAAGTCTGATCCTTTCCAACCAGGATAAGCAGGTCGGAGTCCGAAATTTGCTTGGCTTTGTCGGCCATCTCCAGAAACCGCTCATAAACCTGGTCGAGGTTCCCGTTGGTATAGCGATAGCCTATCCGGTCGAGGTGGTGTTTCAGTGCTGCCCTCCCGCTGCGGGCGGTAAGCACAATACTGGATTCATCAACGCCGACTGAAACCGGGTCGATGATTTCATAGTTCTCGCGGTTTTTCAGCACGCCATCCTGGTGTATTCCGGAAGAGTGGGCAAAGGCGTTGCGGCCGACGATGGCCTTGTTGGGCTGTACCGGCATATTCATCATGGAGGAAACCATGCGGCTGGTTTGCATAATCAATGGAGTATTAATGGTAGTGACCACCGGAAAGTCCTTGCGGGTCCTTACCGACATGACCACCTCTTCGAGCGAAGTATTTCCCGCCCGTTCACCGATGCCATTGATGGTAACCTCCACCTGTCGCGCCCCGTTCATCACCCCGGCAAGTGAATTGGCCGTAGCCATTCCCAGGTCGTTATGACAATGGGTGGAAAGGATTGCCTTGTGGATATTCGGAACGTGATCCACCAGGTACTTAATCTTGGCCCCATATTCATAGGGCATGCAATATCCGGTGGTATCAGGGATATTGACCACCGTGGCGCCTGCTTTGATAACGGCTTCCACTACCCTGGCAAGATATTCATTTTCAGACCGGCCGGCATCCTCCGCATAAAATTCCACATCCTCCACGAACCGTTTGGCATATTTTACCGCCCGGATGGCCCTTTCGATGATCTCCTCCGGATTTGATTTCAGTTTGAGTTGTATATGGTAGGGTGAAACGCCAATTCCGGTGTGGATCCGAGCCCGCTTTGCGCTTTTCAGTGCTTCGGCAGCCACTTCGATATCATGCTCCACAGCGCGTGTCAACCCGCAAACAACCGGTTCACGAACTGCCTTGGCGATCTGCACCACCGCCTCAAAATCGCCGGGACTGGATACCGGAAAACCGGCCTCGATCACATCCACTCCGAGAGCTTCTAATGCACGGGCCACTTCAATCTTCTCCACTGTATTCAACTGACATCCGGGCACCTGCTCTCCGTCGCGAAGAGTGGTATCGAAAATAAATAAGTGATCCATAATTAATATTACTTAAATGGGGGGGGGAATTAATATGCTAATATGTTAATATGCTAATTTGTTAATATGATAATGTGATAATTTGTAATTTGATAATCAGCACATTGGCATATTAGCATATTAGCTAATTAGCATATTAGCTAATTGGGGTTAGGGTCTGAGTTTGCGTACCTGGGTGCCGGTTGCCCAGATTTCCGATTCGCGGAGTTCTTTGAGTTCGGCTTCGAGTTTTTGGCGGTAATCGGGCTGGCGACCGGCTTCGATCGCGATTTCTGCTTCTTTTCCTGAGGTGACGCTTTCGTACAGTTCATCATAAACGGGAGCAACGGCGGCGCGGAATTTATGACGCCAGTCGAGGGCTCCCCGCTGTGCGGTGGTGGAGCAGTTGGCGTACATCCAGTCCATGCCATTTTCGGCCACCAGGGGCATCAGGCTTTGTGTGAGTTCCTCCACAGTTTCGTTGAATGCTTCGGAAGGACTGTGACCGTTCTTCCTGAGACAATTATACTGTGCCTCGAATACCCCGGCGATTGCACCCATTAAAACACCCCGTTCGCCGGTCAGGTCGGAGTATACTTCTTTGCGGAAGTCGGTTTCGAAAAGATAGCCGGATCCGATCCCGATACCGAGGGCGATCACCCTCTCGCGGGCTCTGCCGGTGGCATCCTGATGAACGGCAAAACTGGAATTCAACCCTTTACCTGCAAGAAACAGCCGGCGCAGCGAAGTTCCCGATCCTTTTGGTGCCGCTAGGATCACGTCCACATCCGAAGGCGGAACGATTCCCGTTTTTTCATTAAAAGTGATACCAAATCCGTGTGAAAAATAGAGAGCCTTACCCGCCGTAAGATGTTTCCGAACGGTTGGCCAGGCCTCGATCTGTCCGGCATCGCTCAATAAAAACTGAATGATGGTCCCGCGCCGGCAGGCTTCTTCAATTTCAAAGAGCGTTTCGTTTTCCACCCATCCGTCGGCCTCCGCTTTTTTCCAGCTGGCCCCACCCTTGCGTTGACCGATAATCACCTTCATGCCGTTATCCCTGAGGTTCAGTGCCTGACCCGGCCCCTGCACACCATATCCGATAATCGCAATTGTTTCCTTTTCGAGCACCCTGCGAGCCTTTTCCAGGGGAAATTCATCACGGGTGACCACCTGTTCGGTGACACCGCCAAAAATCATTTCTGCCATTTTAAATATCTTAACTGATTAATTGTCTTGTTCTTTGTTCACTTTCTGAAAAACCGGTCCTGACGGGTTCCACCACATGAAATGCCTGAAGTACTTCAATCTGTTTCTCCAGTAATTTCACCAGGGTATGAATGGTATGAGAATCCGTCCAAACCACCAGATTGATCCAGGTAACTCCCGGAACGGCCGATTCGTGAAGGGTTAACCGTTCAATACTCAGATTTTTTCGGGTAACCAATTGCGCAATCCTCAGCAGCAGCCCTATACGGTCGTGCGCATAAACTGTAACGAGATAACTGTTGTTCATTTTATTTAGAATTAATTTTTTCCAACCACATTTGCGATACCGGAACTCCGGGTGGGACCATCGGAAATACATTTTCTTCAGGATCGGTGACCACTTCCAGGAAGCAGGGACCACCGGAGTCGAGCAGCCAGTCGATGGCCGGCTCAATTTCTTCGGATGAAATAATACGTTTTGCGGATAAACCCATGGCATCCACCACTTTTACAAAATCGGGATTGATGAGTTCGGTGCTGGCATAACGC
Source organism: Bacteroidales bacterium (assembly GCA_038330665.1). GTDB lineage: Bacteria > Bacteroidota > Bacteroidia > Bacteroidales > UBA12481 > UBA12481. Next base: position 11,299 of record JBBQOG010000006.1, on the reverse strand, counting down.
TTGGCGAAGAATAGTTCCTGCCATTGCCTGACCATTCCGAGGAAGCCGTTATTCAGCAGTACAATTTTTACATCCGTTCCTTCCTGAATGATCGTCATGATTTCCTGCATGGTCATCTGGAATCCACCGTCGCCGATAAATGCCAGGACCGGTTTATCCGGACAGCCGATTTTTGCCCCGATGGCCGCCGGAAGCCCGAATCCCATCGTACCCAGTCCACCGGAAGTTACCAGCTGTCGGGGGGTATTAAAGTTAAAATACCGTGCCACTTTCATTTGGTGTTGTCCCACATCGGTTACCACCAGGGTATTTGCAGGAAATTTTTCGGACAACCGACGGATGATGGCGCCCATCTGGATTTTTTCTGCGGTCAGCGAGAGGTCGCGGATCATGACCTTCTCATTTTCCATTTCCTGCAGGGCCCGGAATTCGGCCACCCATTCGGGGTGAACAGCAGGCTCCACATAATCAATCAGGGACGCCAGAACTTTTCCGGCATCACCGGCGATGGCCAGATGTGGCTGAACCACTTTCCCATGCTCCGAAGCATCGATATCGATATGGATCACACGGGCATTAGGGAGAAATGATGCAGGGTCGCTGGTTACCCGGTCGTCGAACCGCATACCCACGGCCACAATCAGGTCGGCCTGGGCCGAAAGGAGGTTGGGTGCATAGCTGCCATGCATACCGAGCATTCCCATGTTCAGCGGGTGGTGGGTCGGGATCGCCGACAATCCGAGTAAGGTAGACGTCGCCGGCATACCGGCCTTATCAATCAAGAGCCTAAGCACATCGGACGCATCAGAAAGAAGAATACCCTGGCCCCAGAAGAGAATCGGCTTTGCCGACTGATTGATCCAGTCGGCGGCACGCCGGATTTTCTTCTCATCCGGAACAGGCTCCGGGTGATAGGAAGGCATGGATTCACATATTTTATAGTCAAATGCAATCTTTTCAACCAAAACATTTTTTGCGATATCGACCACCACAGGTCCCGGTCGTCCGGTCCGGGCAATATAGAACGCCTTAGAAAGGCTATCCAGCAAATCAGCCGGATGGGTCACGCGGATGTTCCATTTGGTGACCGGAGTGGTCAGGCCGAGCACATCCGCTTCCTGGAAGGCATCCGACCCGATGAGCCGGGCATTAACCTGCCCTGTGATGCATACCAGCGGGGTAGAATCAGAAAAGGCATCGGCCAGTCCCGTCAGCAGGTTAGTGGCACCCGGGCCGGAGGTGGTGATACACACGCCTGTTTTACCGGTCACCCGGGCAAAACCCTGGGCGGCGTGTATGGCGCCCTGCTCGTGACGGGTAAGGATGTGCCTCATCTGGCTTCCAAAGCGGAACATGGCGTCATATAAGGGCATAATGGCGCCTCCGGGATATCCGAAAAGCGTTTCCACTCCTTCTGCCTGCAGGGCGAGAATGATGGCGTCGGCGCCTGGAATTATCGGAGATTCTGACATAAGTATTCTTTAGTATTTTATCATTTAAGCATTCTTGTGGCGCCGGTGTGGGACGGACCCACCAGCGCGGCATAGATCTGGAGGGCTTTCGAAACCTTTCGTTCTATTTTTCGTCCGGGTTTCACATTTTGTTGTAGTGACGGATAATTATCCGTCTCTACGGTTATATCAGCATTTAGTGTTCTGGCATCCAGATCAATCCTGATCAAATCGCCATCCTTTAGACGACCAACGGCACCACCTGAAGCAGCTTCGGGTGAAATATGGCCGATGGATAATCCGGATGTCCCACCCGAAAATCGGCCGTCAGTGATGAGTGCGCAAGATTTATCGAGACCCATGGATTTCAGGTAGGAGGTAGGATAAAGCATTTCCTGCATACCCGGGCCGCCTTTGGGACCTTCAAAAATGATCACCACCACATCCCCGGATTTCACTTCGCCGGCCAGGATTCCTTCTACACAATCTTCCTGGGAGTGATAGACTTTAGCTGGACCCGCGAATTTTCGCATGGAAGCCGGAACGCCGGCAGTTTTCACGACCGCACCGTGTTCTGCGATATTGCCGTACAGCACGGCCAGGCCGCCATCGGGACTATAGGAATTTTCGACCGAGCGAATGCAACCGGAGCGCCTGTTGGTATCGAATGACGCATATTTGTTGCATTGGGATCCCATTAAACGGTTGGTGCCGGCACCACCGGGAGCCCCACTGGCATTTGCCTTTGCGTCATCACAAGCATGTGGCGACAAAATATCGTATTGGTCCACCGCCTCCGAAACGGTTAGTCCATCCGCCCTTTTCAGGTTTCCATGAATCAGGCCGACCTTATTCAATTCGGCCATGAGGCTCATCACGCCACCGGCCCGGCTGAAATCCTGGATATGGTAATGAGAGGAAGGAGCAATTTTACACAAGTTCGGAGTCAACCGGGACAGCCTGTCGCAGTCGGAAAGGGTAAAAGGCACCTCCGCTTCGCTGGCAATGGCCAGCAGATGCAGTATGGTATTGGTGGATCCACCCATTGCGATGTCGACTGTCATCGCATTCAGGAAGGCTTCCCGGTTTGCGATGGCACGGGGTAATACCGAGCGGTCGTTCTTAAAGTAAAAGGCGTTTGCCATCTCCACGATCCGGCGGGCCGATTCCACGAATAGTCTGCGGCGGTTCGTATGGGTAGCCAGCACGGTTCCGTTTCCGGGCAGGGCCAGTCCGAGCGCTTCGGCCAAACAGTTCATACTGTTGGCGGTAAAGAGGCCGCTGCAGGAGCCGCAACCCGGACAGGCATTCTCTTCAAGAGCCGCAAGGTCTTGCGCACTGACGAAGGGATCCGCAGCAGCCACCATCACATCCACCAGGTCGTAATCCTTATCACCGATCCGGCCGGCCTCCATAGGGCCCCCTGAAACAAATATAGCCGGGATATTCAGCCGCATGGCCGCCATCATCATGCCGGGGGTAATTTTATCGCAATTGGAAATACAGATCATGGCATCCACGGCATGACCGTTGCACATGTACTCAATGCTGTCGGCAATCAAGTCCCGGGAAGGCAGGGAATAGAGCATTCCCCCATGCCCCATCGCTATACCGTCATCAATCGCAATCGTATTGAATTCGGCCGCAAAACATCCAGCCTTTTCAATCTCCTCCTTGATCATTTGTCCGACATGTTGCAGATGCACATGACCGGGCACAAACTGGGTAAAAGAATTCACCACTGCGATGACCGGCTTGCCAAAATGATGATTCTGCATCCCATTGGCGCGCCAGAGGCTTCTGGCTCCGGCCATCCGACGTCCAGCTGTTGAAGTATCGCTGTTCAGTATTGTCATTTCGTGCGCTGATTTTTCAAATCATCATTAAACAAAAAAACCTTCCTGGTTTCCCGGGAAGGTTTTGTCTTTTGTAACTGTTCCATTTCATTCAGAACGTACAGACCCTTCCCGGTTTAACTCCTCCACGAGGAGGCCGTTAATAAGGATAATACCGAGGACGAGGATGTGCAATCTCTTTTTCATCTCAATTTTTCTGATCATAAAAAAAGCCCCTCTCGTTTTGAGAAGGGCTTCTGTTATAAGTTTTGAACCTGCTAACAACCCTTCTCAGCCCGTAATCACGAGGAGGCTAATGAGGAGGATGCTAATATTCAGGTTGACGTTTTTCACTTTGCTTGCTTTTTGCTGGCGTCAAAGGTAAAGCAGAATTCATGAATAAAAAAAACACTTAGGATAGAAAAAAGTTAACCACCCCTCTTATTGTGCTGATTATCAATATAAATAAAATTAATATAATTATTCTGATATATACATAAGTAGGAGCAACACCGGAGGCGTCAAATTTTGTGCGGTTTGCAGATTACCAGCCGGGCTTATATTTTGTGGATTTCTTGGTAGATTCCCATGATGGGAATTCGGAACGTACAACCTTGAAGATCATCAGGGAATAGTTAATTTCTCAGGTTTTTCTCCACCTCCCTGAAAATCACTTCAGCAGCTGATGCAGGTTTATTGTTATAATGGTGGTTACCGGGAATGGTGATAATTTTTCCTCCCGCCTGGCTAAAAGGAATCCTGAGTTTCGCATCCTCTTCATCGCCAAAGATGCATACTGGTTGAAACTGCCTGATCTTGCCTATTTCTTGGGGTACGCGATAGGAATCCGCCTTTCGTCCGAATCCGATCATATCGGTTAAATGGACTTCAAAATCAACCGTTTCATCCGGCGATAATCCGTACAAACCGGTCAATGATTCCTTCAAGCCAGCGGGCAATCGGGTAGCAATAAAAGGGATCACACAAGCCCCATAGGAATATCCGGCCAGAATGAATGAGCGCTTGTTCCATTGCTGCATATAATACAATACCGCCTTACTCACTTCGGCCACCGTTTCTTCCGGGGTTTTCACCTTCCAGAAATATTTCTGCGCATCTAATCCCACGACAGGCATTCCGTTTTTGGCCAGGTAGGCGCCAATGGAATAGTCGAAACTCGTCCAGCCTCCATCACCGGAAATCAGGAATACCATTGGCATTTTCTCGGTATAGGTGCAAGGTATGGGGACTACCGGGAAATCTCCCGCTAGGGGTGGCACCTTTGCTGATTTCAATACGGTATCACGTGCCTCCTCCTGCTGCTCAAACGACGGGGCGTTGAGGATTTTCTCAAATGCCTGAATATACTGAGGTCGCCAGCTGGTAGCCACCGAAAATCCATGTCCGACTTTTGGCAATTCGATCAGTTCGCCGTCTTTAACCTTTTTCATATAATCGCGGGTGGCCTCAAAGGGACAAACCTGATCCTGAAATCCATGAAGAGCAATGAAGGGGGCGGTCAATTTTTCGGCAGCTTCGAGATAATAGGATTTTCCCTCTTTGAGCACATGGTATTTTAACCCTGACCCTTCACACAGTGGCTTATCGATTTCGATATCCGGGCAAAACCCCAGTGAGATGGCCCCTTTAAATGTATTCGCCGGTGCCTGCACCAGAATTCCATAAACCAGTGTGGCTCCTGAGGAATATCCCGCCAGGATAGGCTTACGGTACTCGGCAAATTTATATTTGCGTTGCAGCATGAGGCTCAACTCTTCGAAATCTCCTGCGGGATAGTAACATTTCACTGCCATCGAACGGATTTCTCTATAATACGACCGGATATCAATTCCGGCCACCAGTGAACCTTGTGAGGCAAAAATCCGGGCCATATCCACCACACCGCTGTTCCATCCCCCATCACCGGAAACAAACAGGACCAATGAGTTGGGCTCATTCACCGGGAAATAAAGCGATACTTTTCCAAAAACACCGTAATGAATGGAATCTACCTTGGGGGAGGTTTTCTGGTTGGCCTTTAAGGCGGTGTTCCCACTGGAAAACAGAGCCAAACAAATCATCACACGGATTAACGCACGAAAAATTTTTCTACTCATGGCGTGGTTTTATCACTTTGGTTAACACGGTCGGAACCTGAATCAAATCATAATCATCCGAATAAATCAGGTACTTGTTGTACCAGGTCGGGAAAAACTTCTCTTTAAAATTCCGCAGTCCTTTATAATGCGAAAAAGACCTGATTTTCTCGTAGGCAAATTTCATTGATCTCTCGGGAAAATTCTGTGAATCCTCGAGCCCGCTAAGTGGTGCAAAGCCCAGGTTTACAGAGGCATAACCCGCTGATTTCAAATATTTAAAAAACTCCACAAGCAGGTAATCCAAAACTCCCGGAGGACCATCATCGGTTTTTCGGATCAGGTCATACGTTCCTTCCCCGGGTGAAAAATCAGGGATGACATTAAGAAACGCCACCACTTTTTCCTCAGCATTTTCAACAGTCAGAATAGTTTGCTGTTTCAGCTCCTCCCAATCGAACATTCCCTGCGAAAAAACGATTTCGCTCCGGTCGTTCGAATCGAGCCATTCATCGGATACGGATTTCAACTTTTGCATCAGTCCGTCCTTGATTGGTGGCAGATGTACAGTGGATTTATATCCGCGGTCCAGCACCTTGTTCATGGCATTGCGGAGAGCCTTATTTTTGCCCCCCTCAAGGTTAAAAACAGTGAGATCGACGACCCCCTCCTGGCCCAGGAAAAGACTTTTCTTTCCAAGGTTTCTGTAAAGGGGAACCGTTTCCTCGGGAACCCTGTAAAAAAGGCTTTTAAGACTATGATCGGTGCAATATGTATCAAAAAGCCGGGTACAGCGTACCAGGTCATCCTCACTTCCGGCCACAGGATTCTCGAGTGCCACTGCAAAATTACCGGCTATCCGATAGGCAATGAAGGCATCCGTCTCCTGCGGGGCGAAAATCATTTTATCCGGGTAAGTTTTAAAATAGTCCATCCCCGACTTACCAAATTTAGATACCAGGGTCCTGGCCTTTGAAAACCCTTCCGGATCGGCAGCCTCCTTAAAAATATGGGGCCGGATGAGGGTATAAAATAAAAAGGAAAGAGAAAGGAATCCGCTCAAATTGATGGTAACCAGGAAATCCCGGGCAAAACGGTTATTGGGAATTAAGTCGGGACTGCCGATCATGAAAAAGTTCCGGAAAGTGTAAGAGATACTCTGACCAATACTAAAATCAATCCCGAAATGCTTTTTGTCAAGGAAATAGAATCCGACCACTCCATAAATCATTACGGCACTAATGCTAAGGAGCGCTGTCCAGATTCCAATTGAATGCATTCTCGGATTACCTTTTACATAATACTCCTTGCGTGAATAGATGATCATGGCTACTACCAGAAGTGCGACTGTTGCCTCTTCATAGTCAATGGCCTTGGTGAGATGGCCTATCGTTGATAAGATACTTAATATCAATGCAATATACCATGCACTTCTCAACCCTTTCAACATAAAAACGGCAGAGAGAAGCAGAAAAGCCCCAGCTATCAGAACCAGGAAATTCGAGGCGGCAATGGCATCTATCGGGATAAAATCCAGCAGGCGCTGCACCCTTGAATGGATGGCGGGTGTAATGGCCGAGGTAATGTTGATGATTCCCAAAATAAATATCAACGCGGCGGGAATCACCCTCATTAACAATTTGTTGATTTTTACCAGAAAACTAAAGGCGCCGAAGACCAGGGGCAACCAAAACTCAAAAAAACGAAACAAGAAGGTGATCGCAACGGCTTCCAGGTTGGAATACCCGAATCGGGTAAGAATAAATGACATCGAAACTTCCACAACACCCAACCCACGCATGAATGGTGAAATAAAGAGCGACACTACCATTGTCAGGTAACCCAGCATGGCATAAAGGACTGATGGGTGAAAATCCAAAGCCAGCATGGCAATATATACACTTACAATCATTGAGAGATCGACCATTACTGAAACAATGATGGTAGCCACCAGGTGTCGGGTTTCAATCGTATGGCTGATCAATTCTTCGAGAAACATTTCGATTGAAGGAAAAACGCGGATTAAAAGCTTGTATAGGATTCCTTTCCCGACCATCGAACGGTAAACAAACCAGAGTGCAATAATTACCAGAACCATTCCGGCCAGTCCGAAAATTTCGCCTGAACCGCTAATCCCTTGGCTGACAGCATAAATAACAATCGGAATGGCCACAAGCACGACCGACAGGATTCCGGCAAAGGCATAAATAGAAGAGGCAAAATGAATTTTCGACTTGCTGACTCCTCTTTTCTCAATATCGCCGGAAAAAAAAGCCAGGGAGGTTACTCCGCCGGCAGGCATGAAAATACTAATGAAATTACGTTTGAGATACAGCAGAACCGCTGCCGACATAGGAACCCGGGTCCCAACGGATGCAAAGGAAAGACGGTACATGAACCCCTGCAATAGGATGTAGCCAATGGTAATCAGTATCCCTGCCACGATGTACATGAAATTGGCATTCAGGAGTACTTTTTTTACCTCCCGCAGCTCCGATTGTTCGTGTTTAAAAAACCAGGCCCCGATGGCAATAAACAGGAAGGTGAGGATAAACTGGGCGATCAGCTTTCTGTTTTCCCGAATCAATCTGAAATTATTTCTCAGGAAAGGCTTCATATGCCATTTGTACAGAATGGTTCTTTGCATCATGAAGGGTTTTGTACAAATTTCTAATTTTTTTTCGGAGGTGTTGTTACGAATCCGAAACAAGATCGTCTACATTCTGAAAACAAAATTTAAATGTCAAACAATGCAAATCTTACAATCATGAAAAAAGTATTTACCCTTCTGCTGATCGCCTTCTTTCCGATACTGATGATGGCACAGAATTCCGCAATCGATAAAGTTTTCAGGAAGTATAGCGACCGCGATGGTTTTACGGTGGTTACAATCAGCAAGGGATTGCTGAAATGGGTAGCCAGCGCCGATGACGACAAGGAGTCAAAGGACTTCCTGAGTCGGGTGCATGAGATCAAAGTATTGGCCAACGAGAACCACAGCAGTGACATCAACCTGTATGATGAGGTGCTGAGCAACCTGGATAAAAGAGATTATGAGGAACTGATGACCGCAAAGAGCAAGGGAGAAGAAGTTTTAATGCTCGCCAAGAGGAACGGCGACCTCGTGGAGGAGCTGATCATCCTGGTTGGTGGCAAGGAAGACAATGCCCTGGTGTACATTTCAGGAAAAATGAGCACCAAGGATCTCAGTAAGCTCTCCTCCTCAGTGAATATCAAGGGAGCCGGATTCGAGCACCTTAAAGACCTTGACAAATAGGCCCGGCAAGAGGATTTACCCAAAAAGCCAAAATCACAGATCGGTCTTCCGTAAACGGAGGGCCGTTTCTATTTTTCCAGTTCTTTCCTGGCAACTTCAAAGTCCGGCTCTGCAAGGATCAACTTCCGGAATACCTCATGAGCCGCAAAAGTTCGTCCCATCTTGTGGTAGCAGGAAGCCAGGATTAAATTAACGTTCAGATAGTACCAATTGCCTTTTATCCAGACCTGATCCCGTTCCATCAGGCTGATAGCCTTCTCATAATCAGCGATGGCAGCGGTCTTTGAACCCCCAAAAATCTCCGGCATCCACCAGTCCTTGTTTCCGGTTTCCACCCAAGCCTGTGGGCAATCCGGACCTTTTTTAAGAGCAAGATTCACGGTGCTGAGGGCTTTCGGACCGATAAACATGGCTTTGTGCGGCTGATAATTGATCCTCAGGCCATAGAGGGCGCCCCTCAGCGCAAGGTATCGGGGGTCCGACGGATATTCTGCAACCAGTTCGCCGGTAATTTTCTCAGCTCTTTCCAGATAAGGTTTTACACGCTCTTTGCGATCCTGGCTAAGGCAATAACCGATGTAGCCATAATGCAGCAATGCAAAATCATACCATTCCTCCGGTTTATTCCCGGCATTCGAGCTATCCTTAAGAATCGTTTCCCAGGAATCAATATTGCCAGCTAAATAGGAGCGATATACCTGATCCCGCAGGCCCTGACCCTCTGTTGCCAAGCAAGCCAGGCAAAAGAAGATAAGGAGTCCGCCGAGCAGTTTCATTCCTGCTGGTTTTTCAGAAGGGCCTCTTCATCCTGATACTGCTGCTGCAATTTGATCATCGCAGCTTTTAGTTCTGTAATCTTATCCGAGTAGGCCGGATTGCCATAGAGGTTTTTCATCTCAGACGGATCGGTTTTCAGGTCATATAATTCCCACTCATCGATATCATTGTAGAAATGCATGAGTTTATAGCGGTCGGTTCGGATCCCATAATGCCTTTTAACCGCATGTACACCCGGATATTCATAGTAGTGATAATAGATGGCCTCGCGCTTTTGGGGTCCCAGCATGGAAATTCCCTGAAGGCTGTCAGGCACCGTAACGCCGGCCAGACCCAGAAAAGTCGGAGCAAAGTCGAGATTCTGAACCAGGTCTTCAGTGGTAGTCCCGGGCTTTATGACACCCGGAAGCTTCATGACTAGCGGAGTCCGCAAACTTTCCTCGTACATAAAGCGTTTGTCGAACCAGCCGTGTTCACCCAGATAAAAACCCTGGTCGGATGTATAGACCACGAGCGTATTTTTATCGAGTCCGTTTGCTTTCAGATAATCCAACAGCCGGCCGACCTGGTCATCGACACTCTGAATGCAAGCCAGGTAATCCTCCATGTAACGCTGATATTTCCATAATGCCAGCGCGTCACCGGTGAGTTTCCGGGAGTAAAAATCATCGGTGATTTCCTGATAGTAACTATCCCAGGTGGCACGTTGTTCCGCATTCATCCGTTTCATTCCGCCTTCCCACCCACGATCGTCGCCCATCACGGAATCCCCGGGTTTGGGAAATACTTTAAGATCATAGTTTATGGTCATGTCCTTGATCACCGACATCTCCTGCTCCTTGGCTGCACGACCGCGCTCCGAATAATCATCAAAAAAGTTTTCGGGTACCGGAAATTTCTTTCCACGGAAAAGGTTGAAATATTTCGGCTCCGGCATCCAGTTCCGGTGAGGGGCCTTATTGTGTACCATCAGAAAAAATGGTTTTTTTGGATCGCGTTTATCCAGCCATTCGATGGCCTGATCACCGATGATGGTGGTGGTATATCCCTCATACCGGTGTGTTCCTGTTGAATCCTTCAAATCGGGATTGTAATAGGGACCCTGATCGATCAAAATCCGCCAGAAATCAAAACCGACGGGATCCGTCTTTAGATGCCACTTGCCGATAATGGCGCTCTGGTACCCGGCGGGACGAAGCATTTTGGGCAACGTGTTCTGTGCTCCGTCGAAGCGGTCGCTGTTATCGCGAAGACCGTTCATATGGCTGAACTTTCCGGTTAAAATAACTGCGCGTGAAGGTGCGCTGATGGAATTTGTACAGAAAGCCTTATTGAAACGCATTCCATCCGCCGCGATCCGGTCAATATTGGGAGTGCTGTTCAGGGCATGACCATAGGCGGAGATCGCCTGAAAGGCATGATCGTCCGACATGATAAAAAGAATATTCGGCTTCACGGGTTTCTTTGCACTGCAACCGCCAAGAACAGCGGCAGCTAAGGTAAAACCAAGGGATGCAGGGTACAGATTCTTCATATTATTTCACTATTAAACTGGTTGATGAAGATATACAAATGAGGGGAATCAGCGTCCCGGAACGCGCAATTTCTAAAACCGCACCTGCAGGAGTTCGCGTCCCAGCAGGTGTATAGCCATTTCAATTTTCCTGGCCTGCTTTTCGCTGGGCTTCTTTCAGTATTTGAATAACCAATCTATTAGGCAAATCGCGATTTGCGTGATCTCCTGGCGTAATGCCGACTGTCCATATTGTATCATACATTGGGGGGCAAACGCCGAAAACTGTGTGATAAGCGTGGTCTTTGACAATTATATGTACTTTGGCTGAAAGATCAGCTGCCTCGGAC
>JBBQOG010000005.1:0-25453 GCA_038330665.1 Bacteroidales bacterium | reverse complement strand
GGTTCTCTTCGATGAAGGGGATCAAAGACTCAGATACTTCCAGGACTGCCTGGTGAAATTCTTGTTCACTCGGATTCTTGGCGATCACTTTTGCCATGAATTTTTCTACTCGTGGATCCATTCTTTTTAGGTTTTTAGATTTAATCAATTAGGTTATGATGCCGCAAAAAGTAGTGGATTTTTAGATATTAAAAAAAGATTCTTAACAGTTTTTAGTAATTAATTTCCAGCCCTGGAATAGAGTTTGCCCGGCATGGCATTTATTAAGCCTTTGAATTCCAGGCTTAAGAGAAAAAACGAAACGCGTTGAACCGGAAGGTTGGCCAAACGACAGATCTGATCGACTGATAAAGGAGGACCGGAGAGCCATTCGTAGATCATCAGCTCATCGGGTTCCAGTTGCTCGAACAGAACCGGTTCCGGTGCGACTTTACGTGTACCCGTCTGATTCCAGCCCAGAGTGAATTCAATATCACTTGCGGTTTCTACCAGTGTTGCCTGATTGCTGCGGATCAGGAAGTTGCATCCCTTCGACATGAGGTCGTCCGGTCGACCGGGAATGGCCATTACTTCACGGTCATAAGATCCGGCCATCTCTGCGGTCACGATGGCTCCACCCTTGATACCAGATTCAATCACCAGTGTCGCTTCGGTTAATCCGGCAATGATGCGGTTTCTCCTGATGAAGTTCTTGGGCTCGGGAAGGTTGTGACTGAAAAAGTCGGAGATCAATCCTCCCTCACTGGCAATCCGGTCGGCAATCTGGCGGTGCACCGCCGGATACAGGGTATGGAACCCATGCCCGAGGACCGCAATGGTTTTTAATCCTGCCTCCAGTGAGGCCAAATGAGCCTGGACATCTATTCCATAGGCCAGTCCGGATACAATTACTACCGGATGGCCCTTTTCAGCCAGATCCTTCACCAGTTCGCGTACCACCTGTTTTCCGTGAAGGGTCGGGTTGCGGGTCCCGACTATGCTGAGCCACCTGCAGGAAGAGTCAGGAAGCTCTCCCCGCTGGAAAAAAATAAGAGGCGCATCCGGACACTGGGCCAGCAGGAGAGGATACCCCTGGTCGAAAAGGAAGTGGCACTCCAGGTGCTCTTTTTCCAGGTAACGGATTTCCTCCTCGGCGCGACCAAAAGTCCCGGGATTCAATATCCGTTCGGCCAGAAGTGATCCGATACCCGGAACCGATAGCAGATCGTGCCGCTTCATTCTGAATATTTCTCCGGCATGGTCGCACCGCGACATCAGCGACCGGGCAATGTTGGCCCCGATACCCGGTATCAGGGCTAAAGCCAGCTTGGGCAAAATTGTGTTTGGATCCATATACCGGGTATAGATGCAATTTTACCGGGCAAATGGAGAAAAGATTCAGATGGCAATGTTGATTTTTTCTTTCTGCAACCTCTTTTTTGCAAGTCCAACCAGGTGCTCCCGCTGTAAAGTATTCAATCCCGGCGCTTTAATAGATGCAGTGATCAATTTTGAATAGGCATCCAGTGCCTCCGGTTTGCGACCGGCCTCAATCAGTATCATGAAACGATGAAAGTGATAAATCAGATTGTAGGGATAGCGGCTGATTAGCTGATCATTCAACAGTAGTGCCCGGTCAAAATTCTCTTCCAGCTGATAGTTTATTTTCATCAGATAATACAGTGATTCATTCTTTATCAATATATTATCCATTCCGGCACATTTGTTCAGCAACCGAAAACCAAGATCCCGGTTACTGGCCGGCGCAAAAGCAAAGAATGGAGAGAAAACCGGATATTTAACCTGGGTAACTGAAGCAAAATAATTGTATAGTCCACTGACCATCATGAATTTATCATATTTTTCGGCATCCAGGAGGGCAATATTCAGATAATCCATGGTGTGGCCCAGATTGACGATGCCCTTGAAATATCGCTCTTGGTAAATATCCACCCGGGTCAGATAGGCATAACTGTGAATCATGGTAAATACCACCTCATCCGGCATTTTTTTCAGGTCAATGTCAATGTGCCGGTTGATGACCCTGGTGAGTACCACCGCCATCATGTTATCGTAATCCCGTGAAGTATCTCCTGATATCAACCACCACCAGAGGAGGTTGACCTGTGCAAGATCGATCCAGTCCTGGTCCAGGTTGGTGGCATTCAATTTCTTTAATTTCTTTTCAGCTTCCGGGAAGTTATATTGATACATGGCCTCGAATACCTCAATGACCTCAGGCGGTTCCTGGGATGTTTTCATTTGAGCGCGGGCTGGCATTAGAGAGGAGAGGCTGAAGAGAAGGATAAGAATTTTTAGGATGCGGGGAAATGCAATGGTATTCAATGATCTTCTAGCTGAAAATAGTGACAATTGATTTGGGGCTTTCATGATCATTTATCAGGTGTGATTACAGAAACCACCTCATTAAAAACGCGGTTCCGGTTTTCGGCCCGCTTGTTTTTAGCCAATTCCGCGGCGCGCTGAAATCCACCCTGATAATACCGCTGAAACCACGGCAAAGCGGTAACGATGGCGTCGAGGGGTGAGGTGACCGTGACCAGGTAAAACCCGAACCCGAGAAAAAAACCGGTGAGCAGCAAGGAGTTTATGCCTGCTGCGGTTTCTCCGGAATAAATCTGACCGGCTCCGGGCAGGAAAACACTGAGCCAGGAGGCGCGTTTTGGATCAGGCTTGTAAAATTGCCGTTTTGCCGAAAACATCACTGAAATCTTTTCCTTGTCCAGTGCGTTGTCTGTCGCTTTTTCAAAATAACCCTCCGCCTTTTCGAAATCTTCCATGCCGAACCAAACCATTCCGAGATAAAAATTCTTTCGGTGTTCGAATTCGGAGTCGGCACTGTTTTCCAGGCTGAGAAGCTCCATCAGTGCATATTTATAATTTTGGGTGCGCAGGTAACAGGCTGATTTTTGCAGCACGATCTCCCTTTTTATGCTGTCGTTGGTCTGCGCAAAATAGCTGTGATCATAGTATGCGAGAGCCTTTTCGATGTCACCGGTTGCCACCATGCAATCGGCAATCCGGTGCAAAATATTCGCATCAACTTCGGGACGAAGGAAGTAAGCCACCCGCTGATATACCGGCAGGGCAGCCACCGTCTCTCCTGAAGTGAAGAGGCTGTCGGCAAAGACCAGGCTCTGCTGAACCGTCTGCGTATTCGCCCGGCCTCCCAGTAGGAGCAGGCTAACGAGAAAAAAGTATGCCTTCTGCCTCATGACGGATCAGGTCTGTTTGTTTAGCATTATAGGTTTTGGCAGATTTCCAGGAGCCAAACAGATTTGCGGTATAAAAACCTGCGGTGAGTCCTCCGAAAATCCAGCCGGTAACACTGGTGATTCCATTTTTTGAAAAACCACGGTACGATTGCCAGGCATTGGTTGCCACAAATAGCAGGGAAATCAGCCCGTCTTTCCAATCGGAAGTGTATATTTTCCCCAGGCCGGGAACGAAGGTGGACAAAGCCACGGAAAGTCCGGGGCTTTTCCGGTGAATGGCCTGGGTCTTTTCGTAAAGGTCAAGCAACCGGACATCCGCCGTGGCCATGGCAAACCCGGGGGTTCGGAATTTTCCGCGTTGCTCTATCCAGCTGCCTTCCATGAGCCAGGCACCCAACTGAAATTCGGATTTTTCACGATACGATAATTCCGGTGATCGGTCCAGGACCGAATTAAAGGATGAAAAATTACCCATCATCAGGGTCAGCCGGACAGCTTCGAGCGAAAACGGTCGCGACAGAAGAGTTTCCGGATACCAGGCATTGATTTTATTCCAGCCTTTGATGGGATTGTCGCTTAAGCGGAACGACCGGATCAGGCTCAATCTGGCCAAGGTATCACCGGAATTGAAAAATAATACCCGTTCCCATTCCGCCGCTGCCATTTGATATTGTTGGGATTGCATCAGATACTGAGCGAATTCCCTTGAATGATTGGCATCAAAAATATCCTGACCTGCAAGTTTCACAGGCAGCAGGATGGTAAAGAGAAATGAGAGGCTAATGATGCAGTTTTTTAACAGGGTCATAGAATCGCTCACTTTGTTCATGAATATGATATTTTTCCGGACTGAGGCCGTTGCATCGGGTAAGACGGTCAATTGCATCCAGTACACCCAGCAGACCATTCTCCTTGATGGAGTTCAGTGCATACACAGAGCAACTCGGATAAAAAGTGCATTTCATCCCATCCTGGGATGAAACAAAGGATTTATATACCGCGAATCCACCGGTCAGCAATAGCCGGAATTCATTTTTATTGTCAATTTTCAGCGAATAATCCTGCTGGCTGGTTGCCGGCCTGAAAAGATCTCTGAAACTGTTCAAATCAGTTGCACTCTGCGCACTCAGTCTAATAGTGAAGACCGCTGATATTGTAATAATACTTGTTATCGTTTTCCATTTCATCAACTACAATATTCTTATAGGTGGTTACCTGGTAACTGTCGATTCCATTGGTGGTATTGATCTCAATGATCCTGCCCGGGAAGGAGAGGCCACTGACCAGTTGGTAATCTTCAAAAAATTGCTTTCGCAGGGTCACGCCCTTCGGATCCTGTAAAATCACGCCGAAAAGTTGCTTGTTCTTTACCGAAACCAGAATGTTCCCAAGCTTTTCACGGACTTTCTGGGGCGGAATCCAGGTGGTGATGACGAGGTCTTTGTCGCGCTCCACTTGATCAATACTATAAGTGGAGTTTTTTAGTCCGAAATCCTGCAACCTGCTGTTCAGAGCCAGGTGAAATACTGAAAATTCAGCAATTGAAAAGGAAGGAGTGCGGGTTTTGATCTTGCCGTCCCGGATCTGATAAACCACGGTATCGGCAGTTAGCCAGATTTCCCTTTCCGGAAAGGTCAGGTAATAGATCAGCTGCCTGGTGTTTTTATCATAAAATACCTGACCCACCGTGAGCGACTGGCCGCCCGATGCCGTCTTTATTTTAACGGTAATATCCGCCCGGATCCGGGTATAACTTTGCCCGGACCCCCTTTCAAATGAGGAGATGAAAAGTGAAAAAATGCAAAAAATCAGTGTAATCTGGTTCTTCATAATGAAAAAAAACTGTCACATATTTTACTATGTGACAGTTCATATCAATTAGTTAAAATGGTTAGCTAAAAGTACCAGCCCCGGCCAAGCACAACTACATAAACAATTTGAAAGCCAACTGCCAGAACGCCTTCAACCACACAGCCTATAATAGCCATTTTGGTTTCAGCCATATCCTGACCACCTACAAAGTAAACGACGGCAACCCCGGCCACACTGAATACGCATCCCCATAAGAAACTCGGAATGCCAAACACTCTTTCATTGGTCATGTTAAAACCTTTAACCCCGTTTGGGTCGCTGACTAAAGCGGCAAAATTGTTGCCAGTCGCCGACATTTCACCAAGTGTAATGCCCGGATTGTTCAAAACATAGCCTTCAAGCTGATCCAACTGTGCCATCTGGTTTTCAACTGTAACGGCATCGTACCTAAATAAATCGGCCTGTCCGGCCATTGTGGTGCCAATGCCGATCAACATCAGCATACTGGCTAAAATCAAGATTTTTTTCATGGGTAAGTGATTAGGACATTTTATGGACGAAAGTTAGGAAAAATGTTATACTATGCAATCTTCCAAAAAAAAATCGATTTTTTTTTTTAACCTGCCTGGATCCGTCGATCTTGGCATGAAATTTATTGGGTAGGGGTGATATAAATCGTAAACCCAATTGTTGTTTAATAACACGATCATGAAAACCAAACAAATTTTTTTCGGAATGAGCATTCTGGCTGTAACCGCCATGTTATTTCTGGCAGGATGCACCAGTATGACGCTGGTACAAACGGTGCCACAGGGAGCAAAAGTTTATGTGAATGATGAATTCGCCGGTGAAACCCCGTTTACGCTTTCGGATAATAAAATTATCGGAAGTACTACGGCTATTCGTTTTGAAAAGCCGGGTTATAAGTCATTCAACACGATGATAGTCAGGACAGAAGAGGTGGATCCGGGACCTGTGGTATGCGGATTTATTTTTACGCCGGTATGGTGGTTATGGGCTATGAAATACAAACCGGTGCATACCTACGAACTTGCCCCGTTGGGGCAATAGGCCGGTATAGAGTCTTCAGCAGTACGGACCATATCTTTACTGCAGAGCGTGATGCTGATGGGCGGATAGGAGGCTTCCTGTCCGCTCATGTTTTCATAGAGGATCAGCTCTTTTCTCAATCCGTATACAGAGGTCCTTATTTCATACCGCATCAGGTTTCCCTTGCCGATATCGATACGCTTGTAACTCGAAGTCATCGGACTGATCGGATGGTAGAAGACCGAGATCTGGGTGTCATCAAACTGAATCCGAACCGAAGTCAGGTTTAAGATCATCGTGGCACTCCATCCTGCAATGACTAAAATGCCGGAAACAAAAGTCGGGATCCAGGTGTGAATCCAAAGGAAGAGTGCTGGCAGGCTCGATCCGACCAGCAGTATAAACGGCAGGGTGATCAGAAAAAACTTGGCGCGGGAAGCCTTGCGTTTATTGGTGATTTCCATATTTCAAAATTGTATGCGTCTCTTGTTTCAGCAGTTCAATCCGCGGTGCTCCTTGTGGCAGTGGTGTAAGGATAACGATCCCGGCCTGCGCCAGCCTGACACTTCTTCGTCAGTAATTTTGTGTTTGTCACTCGTCACTCGTCACTCGCCACCTGTCACTCGTCACTCGTCACTCGTCACTCGTCACTTCTTCTTCCGCCTGAGATACTCCTTGCGAGCCATCTGCAGTTCGCGGCTGCTTTGTCCGGCCACCGCGGTATTTTCTTCGGCACGGCGGATCAGATAGGGTAGTACATGCCTGACCGGTCCGTAGGGGAGATATTTGGCCACATTATATCCGGCAGCCGCCAGGTTGAAACTTACATGGTCGCTCATGCCGAACAACTGGCTGAACCAGATCCGGGGATCGTTCTTTTCGAGACCTTTCTTCTCCATCAGTTCGGTCAGGAGCTGGTTCGAATTTTCGTTATGGGAGCCGCTGAATACCGATATGCGGTCGAGATGTTCCAGGGTAAACCTCAGTCCGTCATCATACATCTGGTCGGTTGTCGGTTTATCTGGATTGATGGGGCTCCGGTATCCGTTTCGCTGTGCCCTGGCTCTTTCCCGTTCCATATAGGCACCCCTCACGAATTTGATCCCCAGGAAATAATTTCCTTCCACCGCCTTATCATAGGATTCCTTCAGAAACTGAAGCCGGTCGGTCCGGTACATCTGGAGCGTATTATAAACAATGGCTTTCTCCTGATTGTACTTTTCCATCATGTGGGTCACCACTTCGTCAATAAAGGGCTGGTATTTAACGTCTTCTGCATCCACCATAATGGGAACACCCGCATCGAAAGCTGCTTTGCACAACGTTTCCACCCGGCGCCGGAAAAGGTCGGCTTCCACCATTTCTTCGGCAGAGATCAGTTTGCCGTTGCTTCCATTTTCCAGGATATGCTCAAGGGTAAAGGCCGTAGGTTTAAACACCGTAAACGGTATGCTTCGGTTGATCCGTGCGTTCTCGATTGTTCTGAGGGTCTCATCCATCGCGGCCCGTATGGCAGCCGGACTCTCACCGCCCTCCACAGAATAATCAAGGATGCATTTTACGTCATATTTTTCCATGTTCCTGGAAACCTTCATGCACTCCTCAATCGATTCACCCCCGCAAAAGTGCCGGTAAATGGTCGGTTTGATCAGCCATGCGATTGGCAGATGAAGGGTTATGGCCAGGTTGGTGAAAGCTTTCCCTAATTTAACCAATACCGGGCTTCCCACCATCCTGAACAGCCAATAAGCAAATTTTAATTCCTGATCGGATTTGTAGCGGAACGCGGTTTCCAGATTATCAAACTGAATCATTACGTAAAGATTTGGCTACAAAGGTAGCGGATTATTTAATTACCTTTCGCCAGTTTTTTACAAACATGAACTCTGTTTACCGCATCAAAGAAGTCAGCCTGACCCGTGATCTTAAGGAAGATATGAAGGCAGTGACATCCGGATTTCCGGATGGCAAAGTTTTTATGATTTTCGAAACCAATACCTGGAAACATTGCTGGCCGCTGATCGAGGGGTTTCGTGATGTTCCTGAATCCAACAGGCTGGTTCTGAAGCCGGGTGAGGAAAACAAGAACATGGACCAGGTGATGACTGTTTGGGATTCACTGGGCCGAGCTGGTGCTGACCGGAGCTCGCTCGTGATTAATGTCGGGGGTGGAATGCTGACCGATCTGGGTGGATTTGCTGCAGGTACGCTGAAGCGTGGAATTGCGTATGTCAATGTGCCCACTACTTTGCTGGCCATGGTTGATGCCAGTGCAGGAGGTAAATCGGGAGTCAATTTCAGAGGATTGAAAAATGAGGTGGGTGTGATCAGGCAACCTGACCATGTGTTTCTGTACCTCCCGTTTTTACGGAGCCTCGACCGCGAAAATCTGTTATCCGGCTATGCAGAATTGCTCAAAGCTGGTCTGATCGCAGATGCCGGTTTATGGGACCAGCTGAAATCATTTGACCTCAACGGATACGACGAAGAGAAACTCGGACGCCTTATCTGGAGGGCGATCGAGATTAAAACCGAAGTGGTGACCGCCGATCCCGAAGAGAAGGGCATCAGGAAATCGCTGAATTTCGGACATACGATCGGCCATGCACTCGAGAGTGAGTCCATGCATGCCGGGCACCCACTCGCCCATGGTTACGCAGTGGCTTATGGAATGGTTGTGGAGGCCATGCTGTCGCATCGAAAAACAGGACTTCCGCTAAAGGCTGCCGAGGAGATCCGCAATACAGTCACACAATTATATGGAAATCCACCCGAATCCATTAAAAATGCGGCTGTGCTGGTGGAATGGATGAAATTCGATAAAAAGAACCGCAATAACAGGATTAATTTCTCACTACTTGAGGAGATCGGGAAATGCCGGGTGAATGTCGAAGCTGAAGTGGATGAGATAATTGAAGTTTTAAGGTAAGCAAGGGTGGTTACCCATTCAGCAGGCCACTGTCGAAAAAATAGGGATCCTTCTTTTACAATCGTTTTGTTTTGAAGAATTCAGTTAATAACTCACTGCACTCATCAGCAAGAATGCCCCCGCTAACCGTTGTTTTGGGATGAAGGATATTTTGGCCGATCTGAGTGTATCCCCTTTTCGGGTCGGCTGCTCCGTATACGATTCGTCCGATCTGACTCCAGAAAATCGCACCGGCACACATTACACAAGGTTCTAAAGTGACGTATAACGTGCAATCATTCAGGTATTTGCTATCCAGAGTATTGGCCGCAGCCGTAATCGCCTGCATCTCGGCATGGGCCGTTACGTCATGCAGGGTTTCGGTTAAGTTATGGGCGCGGGCCACAATTCTGGTTCCGGCCACAACGATGGCTCCCACCGGAATTTCATCCAGTTCCAAAGCCTTTCGGGCTTCCTGCAGTGCTTGTCGCATGAAGTAAATATCGTCCATGAATAGCGGTTTTAAAGCACATTAACCCATTAACCCATTAACCCATTAACCCATTAACCCATTAACCCATTAACCCATTAACCCATTAACTAATCTCCTTCAACTCTGATCCCCAACTCCTTAAGCTGTTCGTCGTCGATTACAGACGGGCTATCCTGCATCACATCCCGGCCCTGATTGTTTTTCGGGAAGGCAATGACATCCCGGATGGAATTCAGGCCCGCGAACAGCGAAACCCATCGGTCGAAACCAAATGCGATACCCCCATGAGGCGGAGCGCCAAACTTGAATGCGTTCATCAGGAATCCAAACCGGTATTCGGCCTGTTCATCTGTAAAGCCGAGCACTTCAAACATTCTCTTTTGCAATTTGGCATCATGGATCCGGATCGATCCACCACCAATTTCAACTCCATTGATTACCAGGTCATAGGCATTGGCGTGGACGAGGCCCGGATTGATATCCAGCATGGGAACATCTTCGGGTTTCGGCGCGGTGAAGGGATGGTGCATGGCATAGAAGCGGTTGGTTTCCTCATCCCACTCGACCAACGGAAAATCGACCACCCAGAGGGGTACATATTGATTCTCCGCCATCAGGCCAAGCTTTCGGCCCATCTCCAGGCGCAACTCCCCGAGTGCCTTAAGGGTTTTGTCGCGCTTACCGGCCAGGATAAGCAGCAGGTCACCGGGTTTTGCACCGGTTGCCTCTGCCCATCCCTGCAGTGCGGCTGCATCGAAGTACTTGTCGACTGATGATTTCACAGAACCATCGGTTCCATATTTTACATAGATCAGGCCTTTGGCTCCAATCTGCGGTTTCTTAACAAATTCGGTTAATTCGTCCAGTTGTTTGCGGGAATATTCACTGCATCCGGTGGCAACCAGGCCTCCGATGTATTCGGCCTCATCGAATACGGGAAAGCCGGAAAGCGTGATGCGAGAGGTGTCATGCGAAAGAACGGTATGCGTGATTTCCGATTCTTCCGCGTTGCGCGTTTCGCGTTTCGAATCACGAAACTGCTTGATTTGCATGGGGAACCTCAGGTCAGGCTTATCAGATCCGTACAAGGCCATTGCCTCTTTGTAAGGAAGTTTAAGAAATGGTTTGTCAAATTCCACCTGGAGAACTTCCCTGAAAAGATGTTTGGCGAGTCCCTCGAAAACAGAAAGGATATCATCTTGCTCCACAAAAGCCATCTCACAGTCGATCTGGGTAAATTCCGGCTGGCGGTCGGCACGGAGGTCTTCATCCCGGAAGCATTTAACAATCTGCATATACCGGTCATACCCGGATACCATCAGAAGCTGTTTGAACATCTGCGGAGATTGCGGCAGGGCATAAAACTGTCCGGGGTTCATGCGGCTGGGGACCACAAAATCCCTGGCTCCTTCGGGTGTCGATTTGATCATCACAGGGGTTTCCACTTCGATGAATCCCTGCAGGTCCAGATAGTGACGAACGGACTGGGCCATCCGGTGCCTGAGCATCAGGTTACGCTGCAGCGGGGCACGTCTCATATCCAGGTAACGATATTTCATCCGCAACTCATCGCCTCCATCCGAGTTTTCCTCGATGGTAAAGGGCGGTGTTTCTGCGGCATTGAGAATTTCAAGTTTATCAACTAGAATTTCGACCTGGCCGGTGGGCATATTCGGATTTTTGTTGCTGCGCTCTGCAACCTTTCCCGTGGCACGGACCACAAATTCGCGGCCCAGGTCACGCGCCAGCCTGCATTGTTCAGGATTGGTCTCCATATTAAATACCAATTGGGTGATCCCGTAACGATCTCTGAGGTCGACAAAAGTCATTCCTCCCAAATCGCGGGTTTTCTGGACCCATCCGGCCAGTGTTATTGTGTTGCCGGCATCAGCCAGGCGTAGTTCACCACAAGTATTCGTTCTGTACATTTCCTTAAAATTTTCAGTCCGCAAAGGTAGGAAAAATGTCGGGGATCGTGAGCGGTAAACCTTTATGAGTTCAGTTTGTTAACCGGACATGAAATCGCATTTCCACGCCATAAGAAGTCAATATAAGAAAAACGAATTGTCGGAAGATCAAATAGCCCGAGATCCGCTCGATCAACTGGAACGCTGGCTAATGGAGGCCATTAATTACGAATGCCCTGAACCCACTGCAATGGTATTGTCCACGACGGGTCCCGATCTGCGGCCCTCCTCGCGGGTGGTATTGATGAAAGACCTTACGCCTCAGGGAATTACATTTTTTACCAACTATGACAGTCGCAAGGGAGAACAACTGCGGGAGAATCCGATGGCTTCTTTACTTTTTTTCTGGTCTGCACTGGAACGCCAGGTGAGGATAGAAGGCGTGGTATCGAAGGTCGGCACCGAGGAATCCGATGAGTATTTTTATTCGCGCCCGTTGCCCAGCCGGATCAGTGCATCCGTTTCCCCGCAAAGTCAGCCGATTCCCGGTCGTGACTGGTTGCAAAACCAGTGGACCCAATTGTCAGAACAGGTTTTGCCGGCTTCGGGTGCGAAAGATCTCCCCACCGGGCATGAAAAGGTTCAAAGGCCGCAGAACTGGGGCGGATACCGGTTGGTACCTGATTATTTTGAATTCTGGCAAGGTCGCGAAAACCGGCTGCACGACCGGTTAACCTTTCGCAGGACCACCTCGGGATGGATCCTGACCCGCCTGGCACCCTGATTCCTGTGCCCGGGAGTTTCTAAATCAACAGTTTTCCGATCAGGGTAGCTCCGGTACAATTTGTGACTTTTACCCGGACAATATCACCGGGTTGATAATCGGCTATGGGAAAGACGATCACTTTATTCTGAGGATTCCGGCCGTAAAGCTGGCTTTTCGATTTTTTGGAGGTTCCTTCGGCAAGCACGTCAAAGGTTTTCCCGATATCACTTTTATTGCTGGCCAAACCGATGGCTCCCTGCTGTTCAATGATTTGCTGCAGCCGAACCGACTTAACCTCTTCCGGCACATCATCCGGCAAATGTTCGGCTGCATAAGTGCCTGGCCGCTCCGAATATTTAAACATAAAAGCAAAATCGAATTTTACTTCCTGCATTAAGGAAAGTGTATCCCGATGGTCTTCATCTGTTTCTCCCGGAAAACCACAAAAAACATCCGTACTGATCCCACAGTCGGGAAGAATCTCACGGATGGCATGGATCCGGTTCAGATACCAATCACGGTCATATTTCCGGTTCATCAGCCTGAGCACGCGGTTGCTTCCCGATTGAACAGGCAGGTGGATATGCCGGCATATATTCTCATTGCGCGCGATTACCTGGAGGGTTTCGTCTGACATATCCTTCGGATGTGAGGTGGTGAAGCGGATTCGTAAAGAGGGCACGGCATGTGCCACCTCTTCAAGCAGGCGGGGAAAATCCCATCCGCCATCGAAATCGTACTGATAGGAATTTACGTTTTGCCCCAGAAGTGTTACCTCCTTATATCCGCGGGTTTCCAGGTCGCGTGCTTCTGTCAGGATATCTTTGGGGTCCCGGCTGCGTTCACGTCCACGTGTATAGGGCACTATGCAGTAGGTACAGAAATTATTACATCCGCGGGTAATGGATACAAATCCGGATATGCCATTGCTTTCCAGGCGGCTGGGACAGATGCCTGCATAGGTCTCGTAGGTGCTGAGCTCCACATCAATAGCTTTGCCGGCCGTCGATGACTGCCTCAGCAATTCAGGCAGGGTACGATAGGAATCCGGTCCGGCCACCAGGTTCACCCCCTGATTCGTGATCAGGTTTTCCCTGACCCGCTCGGCCATACAGCCGAGCACCCCAATCACCACGGCAGGGTTGGTTTTGCGATACTGGCGGAATACCGCCAACCTGCCAAAAACGCGTGTTTCCGCATTTTCCCTCACGGAACAGGTGTTTACCAACAGCACATCTGCCTGTTGCATGTCAGCGGTCATTTCATATCCGTTTCCCGACAATATGGATGCAACTGTTTCGCTGTCAGCCACGTTCATCTGACAACCATATGTTTCTATGTATACTTTGGGCATGATGGGCACTGTTTTGATCGGCTGCAAAGATAAAGGATAAATTAGTACATTTGCGGCGATAAAACCCGGTCTGTAAAATCAGGAAATAATGAAATTATCGAGATATATACTGTTGATTATCTTGATTATACCATTGTATCTCCCGGCTCATGATCAAAAATTGGGTACAACCTCTTCCGATACCACACAACTCTTTATCAACCGGCTCGAAACGGGCAGGATGGAAGGCAATATCAAGGTTGTTCAGGATCCGCGCCTGACCACCATTCTGCGCAGGCATTACGAATATAACCGTAACACTATTCTTCCGGCATGGAGAATACTGATATACAAAGGCGGGGAGATGAAGAAGGCTAACCAGATGAAAGCGGAGTTTGAAGAATCCTTCAGTAGCCTCGGCATGGAGGTAATCGTCAAATATAGCGAGCCTGACTTCTCCACTTTGGTGGGTGCGTTCAGAACAAAAGAGGATGCTTTCCGTTATAAACAGATGTTAAGTGTCAGGTTCCCGCAGGCCTATCTGGTTTCATCGAAAATGGCACTGAATTAAACATGAGCGACCCATTAAAACATGAGTGTGGCATAGCCTATATTCGGCTTCTGAAACCGATATCCTATTATCAGGAAAAGTACGGAACCTGGAAATACGGACTCAACAAGCTTTATCTTCTGCTCGAAAAGCAGCACAACAGGGGACAGGATGGTGCGGGTGTGGCAAATCTCAAGCTTAACCTTGACCCCGGCAATCCTTATATATATAGGCAGCGTTCCAATGAGCGCGAACCGATCCGGCAGGTTTTTGAAGTGATTCATGAAAATATTGCCAAAGCCCTGGCCAGGATTCCGGGCAAGGAGTCCGATCCGATCTGTGCATATGAATCCATTCCTTATACGGGAGAGATTTTCATTGGACACCTCAGGTACGGGACATTTGGACGGAATAACCTGGAAACGGTCCATCCGGTGATGCGGGCCAATAACTGGAAATCCCGGAGTTTGGTACTGGCCGGGAATTTCAACCTGACCAACGTGGATGAACTTTACCAGTCGCTGCTGAGAATCGGGCAGCATCCGGTAAACTATTCAGATACTGTAACCATTCTGGAACGTGTGGGTCATTTTTTGGATGTGGAAGTGGAGTCGCTCTACCGGAAGTTCAAGGCAGAGGGCTATGAAAAATCGGAGATTACTCCGCTGATTGCTGAAAACCTTGAATTATCAAAAATTCTGATCCGGGCCAGTAAAAAGTGGGATGGGGGATATGTGATCACAGGAATGACTGGTCAGGGCGACTCTTTTATCATGCGTGACCCGTGGGGCATCCGTCCCGCTTTCTGGTATCACGACGATGAGATACTGGTTGCAGCTTCTGAAAGACCGGTCATACAAACAGTTTTCAATGTGTCATCCGACCTGATTCAGGAGGTCAGTCCCGGACATGCGATCATCGCAAAACGTGGCGGACAGATAAGTGATGTGGAGGTCAGGGAACCCCAGATCAGAAAATCATGCTCTTTTGAAAGAATCTATTTTTCAAGGGGATCCGATGAAACCATCTACCGTGAGCGGAAAACGCTGGGTAGATTGCTGGTCTCGGAGATACTCAAAGAGGTGGATCAGGATCTGACGAATTCCGTGTTTTCCTATATTCCGAATACCGCCGAGTCGGCTTTCTATGGGATGGTGGAGGGCCTTCAAGACCATGTGGCAAAGATCACCAAGGCGAAAATTCTGGCCGGAGTGAGTCCTGATGAGCTGGAAGCGATGTTAAGCCTTCGTCCCCGGGTGGAAAAAATTGCCATCAAGGATGCAAAGCTGAGGACCTTTATCACCCAGGATCAGGATCGTGACGATCTGGTGGCCCATGTGTATGATGTTACGTACGGAACGGTCAGGAAAGATGTGGATAACCTCGTGGTGATCGACGATTCCATCGTTCGGGGTACGACATTGAAGAAAAGTATTATCCGGATCCTCGACCGGCTGGGTCCCCGGCGTATTGTGGTGGTTTCCTCCTCCCCACAGATCCGGTACCCCGACTGTTATGGTATTGATATGGCCAAACTTGGTGATTTCATTGCGTTCAAAGCCGCCATTGAGTTGCTGAATGATAGGGGATTATGGGAGATTGTTCATCAGGTATACCGGAAGTGCAAGGAAGATCAGGGTAAACCTAAAGAGGAAATTGAAAATCATGTGAAAGAGATTTATGCTCCTTTCACCGTCGAAGAAATTTCGGCTCAGATCGCCGCCATGATGCATACCGAAAAGATTAATGCTGAGATCCGGGTACTTTACCAGACGGTCGAAAATCTGCACATTGCCTGTCCGAATGACCTGGGGGATTGGTATTTTACGGGAAATTATCCGACGCCTGGCGGAAATAAAGTGGCCAATCAATCCTTCATCAATTACTACGAAGGCAAGAATCAAAGAAGTTATTAGGCTTTATTCCTGAATTTTCTGTCCGCGTTTGAGCTTTCGCGCCTGCCTCAGTCCTTCCCGGAAAATTTGAGGGTACCGGATTCGGATATGCCTGAGCTTGAATGGCCGGATGCGTAACATATCCCGTATATACGCGATAAAATGCCGTCTGGCTTTTTCTTCGTAAATATCCGAAATCGTAATCAATATGCCGGTTTCCTCTACCATGCCAAATTCATCGTTTATCGCGGTACCAAAGGTCCTCATAGTGGGCGAGAGGTTCATGTAAGAATTGATCAGAGGAGGCACCCTTAATCCAAGAGCACGGATTTCGCGCGAAAGAGTCTTATAATCGTCGGCATAATTCCCGTTATTGAAAATGGTTCCCACCTGATCAAGCATTTCCTTGTTTAACAAAGGTTTTAGCGGATAAACCAAATTGTCGTGATCCGGAAAGTATTTATTGAGAAAGCTCAGGATCAGGTTTCTGCCATGTGGATTGTAATCCGGGTACATAGTAACCTTTCCGAAATAGTATTTTGCCTGATCGTATTGCAGGCAGAGTGCACCGAGCCCATCCCAAAGGTTGTCGAGTGCATACATCCCTTTTCGCATGAGCCGTGTCGATTGATAAAGCGGCTGAACAAATGAGCGGCCCAGCTCGATCATGTAGGGCATATACTCCTTCAAAAATTTCGAGGTGAAGTGAAAAAGGTGCGAGGTGGCCAGGTGCTGTTCCGCTTTGTCGGAGCAGTCCAGTCCCGTACAGACCAGGTACCGGTACCCTCCCAGAATTTCATCTTCTTTTGGATCCCAGACGATGAGCTGGTGGTAAGGGTTGTCGGATAAATCGTAGTGGTCGATATCGACCGGCTCCCCCGTGCCCCCACCGGCATCACGGAAGGAGATCTCGCGTAAGCGGCCGATTTCCTGCATGAGGTTTGGACATTCAGCTGCGGTAAAAGCGTAGATGTGATTGTGGCTGTAATTGGTCTCGCACAAATATTTGTCGGGAGTTAGCTCATTCAGAAGCTTTCGCCGGCTGACTCGGGGTGCGATGGGTTTCATTAATTTTTATTCTGAGGTTGAATATAGACAAACTAAAGGCTACGACCCATTTCGTAAACCTGTTTTTTAACATCGGCAGCCCATTCTTCCGCACTTTTACTCGAGTTGAAGGAACGCCATGGAATCGGTTTGCCAAAAGTAATAACAAGGTGCATACCCTTTTGTTTAAACATTTCGTTGGGTAAATAAAGCATTTCAATGTTATACCGTATACCCAGGAATTTCCTCAGATTGGCCAGCCGGTAGAAGAACCCCGAAACACGGCCGCTGATGTGAACCGGAATCACATCCCGTTCATGCAGAAAAGATTTTTTCACAAAGGTGCTTTTCCAGTCGATGTCCTCAATTTTGCAGAACCTGCGACGACTTACCAGCCCTGCCGCGAAGAATATTACAGGATCATTACCTTCGAATACCCGATGCATCCTGGCTACATGCTCCTTGGCATTTCCACCGTGCTTGTTTACTCCGATCATTATACCCCGCAGGGGCTTTATATTGATCAGAAGGTCGTTCGACAGGCTTTTGGGGTTTTTCTGAATCTGTTCATGGATGGTATGAACCAGACACACCCCGTCGAGCCCTCCCAGCGGGTGGTTGGAAACAAAAATCAGTCGTGCATCCTTCGGCACATTCTCAATGCCATGCGTTTCAACGGTAATTCCCATGTATTTGATAAACCTGGCGGCAAATTCAACGCTCTCCACTCCGTCATTGGCCGTGAGGAAATCGTTGATCTCATCCTGATGCACAATCTTTTTAAGGTAACGGATCAGAAATTTGGGAATCCGTTTGAGCAGTTTGGGGTCTTTGGAGGCAAAAACCTTTTCTACATCGATCAGACTTATCAAATTATCATCGGACGATTCGGTCATCATACTGGACATTCTATAACTGAGCTAAAGGTACGAATAAACCGCATTGATCACCTAACCAATAAGCTTTGACTCAGGCCGGTCAAAAAAGTTATCAACACCACATGAAATTTGGTGGCAAAAATTGGGAGTAAGTGGGAAGATGTGTTTATTTTTACGCAAAATCATTACAAGATTATGTCTCGGTTCAAGGGTGATCATTATTGCAAAGTGGATCCAAAAGGCCGGATCCTCTTCCCGGCAAAGCTCAAAAAGCAGACGCCGCCGGAAGCAGGTGAGGTTTTTGTGGGCAAGCTGAGCGCCTTTGAGAAAAGCCTGGTGCTTTATCCCGAGAATGTATGGAACCGATTGGTGGAGAGGACTTTAAGAAAGTTAAATCCGTACAATGCGAAACATGATCAATTCCGGCGCGACTTCTTCAGGGACATCGTTGAGTTGGAATTTGATTCATCAGGCCGCATTTTATTACCCAGAAGGTTCCTGGATACCCTGCAGCTTCCTTCCGGTGAAGGCAGCGATGTGGTTCTTGCCGGTCAGGGTGACCGTGTGGAACTGATGTCGAAAGCCCTTTACCTGGAAAACGAGCTGACCAGCGATGACCGAAAGTCCCTTTCTGCTGAAGTAATGGGTGATTTTAAGTGGGATGATGAAGACTGATGGTTGCAATAGAATACCACATACCTGTACTACTTTCAGAGAGCGTATCAGGATTGGCTGTCAAGCCTGATGGGATCTATGTCGACCTGACATACGGCGGTGGCGGTCATTCACGCGAAATCCTCAAATATATCCGAAACGGAAAACTGATCGCCTTCGATCAGGACCCGGCTGTTCAGGACCGGCTGATTGACGACGACCGGTTTGAATTCGTTCAGCATAATTTCAGGTGGTTTGGCAATTACCTGAATTACATGGGTTTCGATAAAGTGGATGGAATTCTTGCCGATCTGGGGGTATCCTCAGAACATCTGGATAATCCGGAAAGAGGGTTCTCCTTCCGGTCGGATGCCAGTCTCGACATGCGCATGAGTCCGGGCCTGAAACAAACCGCAGGAGATTTTCTGCGGGAATGGGATGAGCAGGAACTGAAAACCCTTTTCAGGGAGTATGGAGAGTTGGAAAATGCCCACCGGATTGCCAGGAGAATTGTGGAAGCCCGCGGGCTCCATCCCATCAAAACCACCTTCAACCTGGCCGAATGCCTTCGCCCGCTTTTCCCTTTCAACAAGGAAAACAAGATGCTGGCCCAGGTTTTTCAGGCACTTCGCATCGCCGTAAATCATGAGATTGAAAGCCTGCATGAGATGCTGGTACAAACAGCCGGTTTTCTGAAACCCGGCGGAAGACTGGTGGTCATCAGCTATCACTCGCTCGAAGACCGCCTGGTGAAAAATTTTATCAAGGGAGGAAATGCGGAGGGGACCATCCACTCCGATCTTTTTGGACCCACCCTGACTCCCTTCAAGGCCGTTAACCGGAAGGTCATTGTTCCCTCACCGGAGGAAAATCTGAGAAACAGCCGGGCCCGAAGTGCCCGCTTACGAATTGCGGAAAGAACTGAAAGCGAAGGAAATGTTTAAACGGAATAAAAAAACCAATCCCGAATTCATTCCTACCAAGCAGGAAATTAAGGAATTCTCCAAGTTTTCCATAAAGGATCTGCTGGGTGGGAACCTGTTATCGAAGGAGGTGGTTTTACGACAGATCCCTTTCCTCTTGTTTGTCGCCACTGCACTTATGCTCTACATCTTTAATCAGTACCGTGGTGAGAGTGTCATGAGAGAGATCATGACACTGGAAAAAAGGGTCAGGGAGATGCGCTCAGAATCCGTTTCTACCGCTTTCGATCTCCAGGAACTCAGCCGGCAATCCGAAGTCACCCGGATGCTGGGAGAACAAGGGTTACCACTTCAGGAGGCAAAGATTCCGCCATATAAAATTGAAATGAAAGAATAAGTTTTGGAAATAAAGAAACCCATATTGTCCCGTCTAGGTATCGTTTATATGGTATCCTTCGCAGTGGCACTGGCCATACTGGGGCAGGTGCTTTATATTCAGCTTGTGGCCGGCGACAGGCTCCGGGTGGAGGCCGAAACTTTCAGCGAAACACATCGCCCGATCCCATCGAGCAGGGGAAATATCCTGGCACGCGACGAAAGTGCACTGGCAAGTTCCTTGCCAAGGTTTGACGTGGCAATGGATCCGAACAGTTCCGGAATGGACCAAACCGTATTTGACCAGGAACTGAACGGTCTGAGTGCCGGATTAAGCGCCTTGTTTCCCGAAAAAACAACCGCTCAGTATCTGCAGATGATCCGAAAGGCCCGTACCGATCGCAGACAATTTGTCCTGCTTCATAAAGACGCTTCATTTGATGAGGCCCGGATGGTGAAGAAACTTCCACTGTTCAATCTGGGCCAATACAAGGGCGGCTTGATCCTGACGCAGGCTGAAAAGCGCGAAAGGCCATACAACCAGTTGGCAGGAAGAACTATTGGGTATGTGAGCGAAGGTGAAACGGTCGTCGGAATTGAAGGGTCGTTCGATTATTTTCTCAAAGGGACCGACGGTCAGCGGCTGGAACAAAGGGTTGGTGGCGGAACCTGGATGCCCCTGAATACGGAAAATGAGATCGACCCCGTGGACGGCTTCGACGTGGTAACCACCCTCGACGTGAACTACCAGGATGTGGCCGAAACTGCCCTGCATGAATGCCTGGTCACTTACCAGGCCGAATACGGCTGTGCGGTGCTGATGGAGGTTAAAACCGGTGAAATACTGGCAATGGCAAACCTCGGAAAAGCCGACGACGGAAATTCTTATGAGATAATGAATTATGCAATCAACGATTGCCTGGAGCCCGGATCCACTTTCAAGGTTCCTTCCATCATGGCTGCGCTGGAGGACGGATATGTGAAACCGACCGATATGATCCAGACCTATGCGGGTAAATTTTCGCTTTACAATCAGCAAATTACGGATGCCCATACCGGCGGTCATGGATTGATATCCGTTAAAGAAGTGGTGGAAGTCTCCTCCAATATCGGGATGGCTACCATTATCGACAAATATTATGGAGATAATCCGGAGCATTATCTGGAAAGACTCTATGGCATGGGTATCAATAAACCCCTGAACCTGGATGTCGAAGGCGGTCAGGAGCCCCGGATAAAAACCCCGTCGAGCAAAACATGGTCGAAAGCCACCGTGGCCTGGATGGGTTTCGGATATGAAGTTGAAATGACTCCGCTTCAGGTCCTGAACTTTTATAATGCGATTGCCAACAACGGGACCATGGTCAGGCCCATGCTGGTAAAGGCATTGAAATCACACAGCCAGATTATTAAGACCTACAAAACCGAGGTGATGAAGTCTTCCATCTGCTCCCGGGAAACCCTCGAAACCGTCAGGGATATGCTGATCGGGGCGGTAAACGAGGGAACGGCCAAGAACCTGAAAAACGAACTGTATCAGATTGCGGGTAAAACCGGAACGGCGGTGATATCCCAGGGGGCCAAAGGGTACAAGAATGAAGGGGGTAGAAAAGACTACCGGGCATCCTTTGTGGGGTATTTCCCGGCAGAGAATCCCAGATATAGTTGCATTGTGGTTGTTTCTAGACCCTTGGGGGGAACCTATTACGGTGCAATTGTTTCGGGTACGGTTTTCAAGGCAATATCCGACAAAGTGTACGCCACCAATTTGGATATGCAGAAAGCCCTGACGGCCTCCAAGGATTCCACGCTCGAACACATTCCCTCGGTATCACCGGGGTTTGCACCTGATGCGGACAAGGTCTTGAAAATTCTGAATATCCCCTTTAATGCCGGGAGTCAAGTGTCACTAGCCCAGGTTCTTCGTACCGGTGAGCGGTTGAAGGCTGAACCCATCAACCCGGCAGATACCGTTCTGCCAAGTTTTATCGGCATGGGTTTGAAAGATGTACTGCCTGTGCTGGAAAATATGGGGTATAAAGTCAGAACAAAGGGATCCGGGAGGATTGTTATGCAATCGCCCGCCCCCGGAACGGCTCGGGATTCGGTCGGTGTAATTGAATTTAAACTCGCTGCACTATGAAAAAGTTAAGCGAAATCACCGGTCAGATCAAAGTGGAAAAAATCATGGGAAACCCTGATGTAGCCATTTCAGGGATGACCATGAATTCACGGGACGTGGTTCCGGGAATGCTTTTTGTTGCAGTAAAAGGAACGCATACCGATGGCCATCTATATATTTCGCAGGCACTTGAGAATGGGGCCTCGGCAATTCTTTGCGAGGAATTCCCATCCTTCGCCACCGGCGAATCTACTCTCGTCAAAACAGATAATGCAGCCATTTCCGTGGGACTCGTAGCCTCGGCATTTTATGATTATCCGTCAGAATCCCTGAAGGTAGTGGGAGTCACCGGGACAAATGGAAAAACTACGATTGCCACGCTGCTGTATGAACTGTTTGAAAACCTTGGTTTCCCTTCCGGACTGATTTCCACCATCCGCGTTTGCGTTCATCAGGATTCCACGGATTCTACTCATACCACACCTGATGCCATTACCTTTCAGCGCCTCCTCGCCAAGATGGTTCAGGCAGGCTGCCAATACGTCTTTGCAGAGGTTTCTTCACATGCCATGGACCAGCACCGTGTGGAGGGTGTCCGTTTTACCGGCGGGATCTTTACCAACCTGACCCGGGATCATCTGGATTATCATGGTGATTTCCAATCCTATTTAAAAGCAAAGAAATCGTTCTTCGACCAGCTGGATGGCTTCTCTTTTGCCCTGAGCAATGCTGAGGACCGGAATGGCCTGGTGATGTTCCAGAATACTTCTGCCAGAAAGTTTACGTATACCACCAGAGGGTCCGCGGATTTTGAAGCCAGGATGGTTGAGCAGCATGTCGACGGAATGCTGGTTTTGGTTGACTCCAAAGAGGTCTGGCTCCGATTCATCGGGCGCTATAATGTATCCAACCTTCTGGCCGTATACAGTGCGGCGCGGTTGCTGGGACAGGAGCAAACCGAGATACTGACACTCATGAGTAAGCTTGAGCCCGTGGAGGGTCGGCTGGAAACCGTTCTGCTGGGCGACGAGCGCATCGGAATTGTTGATTATGCCCATACACCGGATGCACTGGAAAATGTATTATCCACCCTGGTGGAACTGAAGACAGGAGATCATCGGATTATTACTGTTTTCGGAGCCGGTGGCGACCGCGATAAGGGGAAACGCCCACTGATGGCGGAAGTGGCCTGCAGACTTAGTGATCAGGTGATTATCACTTCCGATAATCCCAGGACAGAAAGTCCGGAAATGATTATCGAGGATATTGAAAAGGGAATTCCGGCTGGTTGCGAAACCCGTGTGCTGAGTATCACCAACCGTCATGAAGCGATAAAAACTGCCGTAGCATTGGCCCGTAAAGGCGATATCGTTTTGTTGGCCGGCAAGGGCCATGAAACCTACCAGGAAATCAATGGGGTGAAGCACCACTTTGATGACATTGAAGAGTTATCCCGCCTGAGCCTCCGTAAAGAAGGAGGAGCCACCGCTCCTCCCCTACAAAATATTATATAACAATGATATACGAACTCTTCAAATGGCTGAATGAGCTCCACTTTCCGGGAGCAGGGGTGTTCCAGTATAGTTCATTCCGGTCCGCATTGGCTTTGATTACCGCACTGATCGTTTCCATGCTGTTTGGTAAGCGTATCATCAATTTCCTGCGGGTGAAACAGGTGGGTGAATCGGTCCGGGACCTCGGTCTGGACGGCCAGATGCAGAAAACAGGCACCCCTACGATGGGAGGACTGATCATACTGGCGGCTATTCTTTTACCCACGCTCCTTTTTGCCAAGCTTGATAATGTATATATCCTCCTGATGATCCTCACCACTACCTGGCTGGGGTTGATCGGATTTCTGGATGACTATATTAAGGTATTCAAAAAGAATAAAGCGGGATTGGCCGCCAGGTTTAAGATTGTGGGACAGGTGAGCCTGGGATTGATTGTGGGCCTGACCATCTATTTTCAGAAAGACATGGTGATCGGCGAAAAAATTCCGGTTAAAACCAGTGATATCACTGTGAATGACAGTGTGGTTCTATCCACAAATCCGGATGGGATTACCTATAAGTATGTGGAGCATCGGGGAGCGACTACCACCATCCCGTTTATTAAGGACAACGAATTCAACTACAGCTGGCTGGTCAGCTGGATGGGCCCCAACGGCAAACAATGGACCTGGATCGTATTCGTTCTGGCGGTCACACTGATCCTGACCTTTATCAGCAACGGTGCCAATATCACGGATGGGCTGGACGGTCTGGCTACCGGATCCTCCGCCATTATCGGGGCTACATTGGGCATACTGGCTTTTCTGTCAGGGAACTATGAGCTTTCCCACTATCTGAACATCATGTATTTACCCAACTCAGGTGAACTGGCTGTTTTTGTGTCGGCATTTATCGGAGCCACAGTCGGATTCCTATGGTATAATTCCTTTCCGGCACAGGTATTCATGGGTGATACCGGCAGCCTGGCATTGGGAGGCATTATCGCTGTTTTGGCTATTCTCATCCGCAAGGAGCTTTTTATCCCAATCCTCTGCGGGGTGTTCATTGTCGAAAACATATCCGTCATGATGCAGGTCGGCTGGTTTAAATATACGCGCCTCCGGTTCGGAATGGGCCGCAGAATCTTTCTGATGGCTCCTCTTCACCACCACTTTCAGAAGAAGGGATATGCCGAGCCTAAAATTGTCATCCGGTTCCTCATCATAGGCCTCCTTCTGGCTGTAATCACAATCGTAACCTTTAAAATCAGATAACATTGGCCGACAAAATTGCCATATTAGGTGCAGGTGAAAGTGGGGTTGGATCAGCCATCCTGGCCAGAAAACAAGGGTTTTCGGTTTGGGTTTCTGATGCTGGCAAGATTAAATCCGAGTACCGTCAGACCCTCGGGGAGATGAATTTCGAGTTTGAAGAGGGAACCCATACGGAATCGAAGATCCTGGACGCCGCGTTCGTCATCAAAAGTCCCGGTATTCCCGATAAGGCTCCGCTGATCAAGTTGTTACACGAAAAGGGCATTCCGGTGATTTCGGAACTGGAATTTGCCGGTCGTTACTCAAAAGCCAAACATATCTGCATTACTGGCAGCAACGGCAAAACCACCACCACCCTGATGACCTATCATATTTTAAAGGGTGCCGGATTAAACGTGGGACTGGCTGGCAATATCGGGCAGAGTTTTGCACGGCAGGTAGCAGAGCAGGAGTTTGATTATTATGTGCTGGAGATC
This sequence comes from Bacteroidales bacterium, assembly GCA_038330665.1. GTDB lineage: Bacteria > Bacteroidota > Bacteroidia > Bacteroidales > UBA12481 > UBA12481. The sequence goes on along the minus strand of JBBQOG010000005.1, from coordinate 282 downwards.
TCCAGTTTTCAACTCGACGGAATGTTTGATTTCAGGGCAGATATTGCCATTCTAATGAATATCACACCCGACCACCTTGACCGGTACGAGTACAAATTCGGGAATTACATCGAGAGCAAATTCAGGATCCTTCAAAATATGAGGACTGAAGACTACTTTATTTATTGTGGGGATGACCCGGTCCTCCGTGCCGAAATTTCCGGGCGGCAGATTGTTCCGCAACAATTGCCTTTTGGATTCGATCAGATTTATAATCCAGGCGCATGGGTTAAAGATGAACTT
>JBBQOG010000004.1:0-26287 GCA_038330665.1 Bacteroidales bacterium | reverse complement strand
CGATTGAAATACCGCTGCAGCTCCGTCGTTGGCAGCCCCAAGGTTCATGTATTCTGCAAAGTCTATGGAATTCATAGGTTTGGGCAGATGCATCGGGGAAGCGTAGGACAAATTTGTCGAATAATTCAGGGTAATACCTCCGGATTTCCCTTTCTTGGTAGTCACCAGGATGACTCCAAAGGCGGCCCGGGCACCATAAATCGCCGAAGCAGCTGCATCTTTAAGAATTGAAATATTTTCAACATCATCAGGATTGATATTGTAAATATCCTGCTCGATCCCGTCGACCAGGATATACGGGGTTCCTCCGGACCCGCTGATAGAACCAATCCCCCTGATGTTCAGCAAATTTTTGCCCCCTAACTCACCCCCTTCATTTCCCACAATTACGTTGAGATTAGGGGAGAGACCCTGAAGCGCCTGCACCACATTGTTAACTGGTCGGTTTTCGATTTCCCTGGATGAAATCACATCGACTGCACCGGAAAGATTCACTTTTTTTTGAATGCCATAACCAATGGTTACAACCTCCTGTAATTCAGTTATATCAGGAGTCATGACAACATCCAGTGTGGTCCTCGAATTCAGGGGTATCCGTTGTGGTACATACCCTACGAAGGAAAAAAGAAGCACACTGTTTACAGCAGGCACGTTCAGGCTGTATTTTCCGTCTGCGTCAGAGGTGGTTCCAATGGTGGTGCCCTCCACCAGGATATTTACACTTGGCAACGACCCACCTGTGGATGCGTCGGTAATCCTGCCCGTTACGGGCAGTTGCTGTTCCGGCTCCTTAAAAACACGTTGAACGGCATAATCGGAATGCTCGATTTTTTTTTGCGATTTTCCAATCACAATCTGCCGGTCCCTGATAATAAAAACATTATTGGTACCTAAAAAAAGTTGCTGAAGTACATCGGTGATGTCCTTTTCAGAGACTTCAATGCTAGTCTTTCGGCTCAGGTCAAGTTGCTGATCCTGGTAGAAGAACACAAATTCTGATTGCCGTTCAATGGCCCTGAACACTTCCTTAACCGGTACATTTTGCATCGACAGGGAAATCTTTGCATTCTGGGAATAGGTTGTGGTACTGAATGCGAAGGTGGTACCCAATAATAACAGTACAATTGTCAATTTCATAACCAGCAGGAATTTAGAGAAACCTTTTGGGAAGGTACCGCTGTTACATAATTTTCCCATATTTTTGTATGTTTTTAATTAAACAATTATCCTGAAAAGTTTAGTTGTTACTTATGAAGCCGGGGTCTGTTTGGTCGCACATCCCGGTTTCTCCTTTTCTGGTCAGATTCTATTCATTGGCTAGTCGCGTTTAACAATGTACTGTCCCCCTTCAACAGTGATCTTTACGGAAGATGCAAAATCAATGCTTTCAAGCACATCCCGGAGGTTTTCCTTGAGGTCGAGTTTTCCTGAGAAGGTAATATCATTGAGCTCCGCATCCAACAAAATGGTCTGATTGTAATACCGCTCCAATTTCTTGAATATTTCAGGAGTCGGTTCATTTTCAAATATCAGGTATCCGTAAACCCATGAGGTAATATATTGTGTATCCACAAGATCTTTTGTCATCGATTCGGTATCCCTGTTGAAAACCATCCGCTCTCCGGGGATTAGTTTCTCCGACCTGGCCAAAAGGGAATTTCTCTTGATCGAGACACTCCCGTTCAGCAAAACCGTCTGGCTTGTCTTGTCTTCAGTGTAAGAGGTCACATTGAACCGGGTGCCCAATACCGAGATCCTCACATCCTGGGTGATAACCAGAAAGGGTCTGTCGGGATCATCTGTCACTTCGAAGAAAGCCTCACCCGACAAAAAAACTTCCCGGGAATTTTTTGAGAATGCTGACGGATAGGATAATTGACTACCGGAGTTCAACCAGACCCGTGTTCCATCAGCGAGAGTAACTTCGGAGCGCTTTCCGTAAGGAATGATGATCTGGTTCAGAGCGGCCGGATCCTGAACTCTTTCAGCGGAGGCGGTTTTGATGGTATCATGGTTTACCAGCAGATTTCCTGCGAGGGTTTGATCGATGACGGTTTCCTTCGTATCAAATTCCACTGCAGATCCATCCGGCAAAACAATCTTTCCCTTGTCGCCAATCGCAGAGGTCTGGAGCGTTTCCGGGAATTGCCGGATCACATGATCCTTAATCAGAATGATACTCAGGGATCCAATAAGCACCACAGCAACAGCGGCAATCCTGGCGACCGTGATGAGTATCCTTCTTCTCTTGGCCCGAAAACCGGATTGGATGTTCCTGAGCAGGACATCGAGCCTTTCTTCGGAAACCTTCTCCTCAACCGTTTGCAAGGCTTTAACAATAAAAGTGGCTTCAGATATCTCGGCTCGCTTGTCCGGGTGGTTCCTGAGAAATTCCGTCCATAACTTGTCGGTATCTACAGTAAGATGTACCACCCAGGCGGCAAACTCCAAATCGAGAACAAAATCATCGGTTGTAAAGGAAATATACTTTTTAGCGTCCATGTATTCTAATCTGTTTATGATAGTAAGACATCAGTTATAAAAACATCATCAGTTTAAGGGGGTTTTTACAAAGATTCATTGCTTCTTTCCGCCAATAATGCTTCCCTCAGACATCTGACTGCCCGGCAAATGAGGTTGCGGCAGGAATCCAGGTTGATTTCCATGATCTCTGCAACTTCCTCATAATTTAATCCGTTTGTAAATCTGAGATAAATGGCTTCCTTTTGCCTGGGGGTAAGCTCCGATAGTACCTTTTTAAAGCGCCTCATTTTCCGATCAGCCATTTCCTCAATGATCATCTGATGCTCGATTGAATAGACTACTTCAAAGAGATATCCGTCAGGGTTGTCACGGAGGTCATATCGGCTTTGCTGTTTTAATAGTCTGAATAGCTTGTTCCGGAAAGACTTAAGCAAGTATCGGAGGATATTATCGGTATGCCCAATGGATTTTCGGTTTTTGATTAATTCGAAGAAAAGATCCTGGATGGAATCTTCAATGAGAGTCCTGTTTGAGGTGAACCTCAGGCCATATTGATACAATTTGCCAGAATAGGTTGAATAAATGATGGAAAACATTCTGTTATCCCCACTTTTAAACAAATCCCAGACTTCGCCTTCATTTGTTTTCAAAAAGCTCATAAACAATCAACCTGATTCCCTTTATTGAACCGGATAATTCCAAATTTAGCTATTTATCTATGTGCTGGTGAATAATGCTCTTTTTTTCGAGATTTGCCAGGATATCTTTCCGTGCTAAAAGAGCAGGTCTTAGTTTTTTTTGAGATAATAATTCCAATTGGTCGCCAATATGCTTGTTTCCGGGTTGAGTGGCATTACCATAACCAAGTAGAACCATTGCTTTTACCGGTGTTCCGAACTCGATTACAGCCACATAGGTATCGCCTGAGATGGCCCGCTCTTTGGAATCAGAATCATTCATATAACCAATAGTGCGAAAAATTCCATATTTTTCAGGCCCGCCATTTGCCGGAAAATCCAGATCATTCATACGGAAACGATGTATACTGCCCCAGGTGACATCCAGCGCACCATATTTTTTCTGCACATCGCCGGCAGCCTTGATTAATAATTCCACGGCCCTTTTCGGGTCTTTCAATCCATCTGGTGTTGTTACCGGATTTTTTGGATCCCATGGCGATGCAAAAATCCGGTAGTCCAGTATATCCATCCATTTTGTAAACAGAATGGCGCCTTTGCTTTCGGCATCCGTTTTACGATCCCATGCCTTTAGCACCGTTGCAGCCTCCAGGGCAACGGAGTCCGGATACCGTTCCACCGCTGCAAGGAGATCGTCAAGAAACCGGTCGGCAGCTTCAATCCCGGTATTCAATTTATACCCGATCAGTTGATCAAAAGTAATCGAATGATTATCCTTGATCATATTGACGGCCCGTTGCGGCCTCAGATACATGGTTTGCGGAGCCATATAGTCCGGATATTTGGTAGGGTCGAGGACCGGAGGCCAGGTGCAGACCCAGGGGGCATCATTGCAATTTTGGATAAAACCCGCCGGAGGATTGGTGACTTTTGGTAAATCATCATACGGATGAATGGATTTCCAAATGAACGCTGACTTGGTTCCATCAACCGATCCTTTCCAGAATGCGTAATCTCCGGAAGGTCGTTTGGGAATATTGCCATTGAACAGATACATGATATTGCCACCCTTATCCGCGTAAATAATATTGAACATCGGATTCTGCAGCATTCTCAGGGCGGACTCAAATTCAGTCAGGTTTGTGGCGGCGGCCATTTTATGGTACTCCTCAAATATCCCGGAATTATCAAGCCCCACAATCCGCAAGGCGCAGGCTTTCCCTTTGCCGGCTTCAATCACAGGACCGTGGAGGGTATAGTGAAATTCGACCGGCTGCTCCAGGTAGGAACCGTTGGTTTGCAATACCCTGATGGTTTGTTTTTTTTTCAAAAATTCTGTGACTTTTCCATCCAGCAGATATCCGCCATCCTTCAGCTTAAGATCGTACCTGTCGCACCCGTCCATGGTATTCACTGTAAATGCCCAACCCAGGTTTTGGTTAAATGCCATCGAGAGGGTAGGTGCGCCCACAAGCGTAATCCCATAGGCATTAAAACCAGGACTTACAAGATGGGATTCGAACCACAGGTACAGATCAAACCAGGGCAGATGCGGGTTGGTTACCAGCATAGCGTTACCGGATGCCGACCGGGTTGAGGCGATAGCGATGGCATTAGAACCTTTTGAAAAGGAGCTCTTTATCGCATTAAGGTCGTCGTATGCAAGGAATTCAAGGCAGACAACCCTCAGGACATGGGCGGTCACATCAACAGCGGACACCGGAAGAACCTTCTTGTATATATCGGAGATTTCGCCAGGATTCTCTTCCGCATAGTCATTAATCCCTTGAACAAAGGCATCCAGATAAGTTTTATAAGGTTCATTCAAGCGGTTATTGTTCCTGGCAGCATGGTCGGGCAATTCAAACAAGAGGATCTGCCTGTCGGATTCAACGTATTTTTCTCCCCAATATTCGGATGCCCGGCCCCGGGCCTGTCCATAGAGTTTCAGTATCAGGTCGGCATGATTGTGCATCTGTGCCCATCCGAAAGCATAATACATCTCCTCCGCCGATTGGCTAAAAATGTGCGGAACCCCATAGGTATCCCACAGGATTTCTGATGGATCCTTCTGCGCTCTGACCTGAACAGGCAGCATCAGGAATAATGCCATCAATAGAATGAGAGTCCGGGAAAGGGTGCGATTGCCCTGCAGAGTCAGAGTCCTGATTGGGTTCATTTGTTCAAATGGTTAGAATTCCGTTTTTATCACGTAAAAAGTATTTCCATTCTCGAAAATCTTTCTTCCCCCATTAGCGAGGATGGCATCTTCGGCTAACTTGAGTAAACGTTCAACTATTTCACTGATCCGGTTGAACGACGGCAGTCCGTCGCGCGTGAAATTGATATAGGTGTCGTTAAATGGTTTTTTCCACCGCGGGGTGCCTTCCATCCCCAAAGTCAGGGTGGCCGGGATATGCGATGCACCATGCATCACGCCGATCAATCCTGCACAAGTAGCAGCCTGGTTATCACAGTCGAGACCAGCCGAAACCGCGATACCGGTAGTTTTGATAAAATCACCCTGTCCGTAAAGCAAAGCCATGATCCCAAAAAGTCCGTTAGGGAGGGAAGATACATCCGAAACCGGGGCTTCATACCCACCCTTTTGGTACCGGTAATATTTTTCATAGATCAACCGCCTTGTAATCCGCCAATCTGAATTCTGTTCATGCCAGGAAATCACGTCCCTGATCCCTTCTTTAAAAGGACTATTTTCGGGCAAAAAGGGAAGAACCAACTGAACCAGCTTGTTGATATCCGGTTCAAAGATTGCAGCACTATACAGAACCGCATAGGCAATTGCCGGATGGGTTCCCCAATCATCGCTGGTAATTCGGGCTCCCCATTCGGCGGCTGAAGCGCTGTGTTTTACCATTCCGGGATAAATCACTCCCCAGATTTCATTCACCAGCTGGGGGTCGATCTGGTACCAGTTTTCATTGTTCTCCTTGCTCCCGGTTGCAGGCGGAAGCAGCCCTTTCTCCATAAGATCGCGGGCGGTCCGATTGGCGCACCAAATATTTCGGTTGATATGGCTTTTCCACATTTGGGCCATTTCTTCATAAGTGATGTTCAGCCCATACTTTTCCAAAGCATGGAGAGTCACAAATTCGATATCGGTATCATCGTCTGAAAAAGCACCATTCAGCCAGTTCATCACAAGAGGACAATAACCACGCAGGTCATTCCGGTTAATAACCAGGGAGCTGTCGTCGCTGAATTGATAATACCGGTCGACCAACACCGGCACCGGATCTTCCTGATAGGTTCCCTCAAAAGGAAATCCCATGAAGTTTCCCACGCATTGTCCGATCCAGTATCCGGCGATCTTGTTGGTGAGATTCTCGCGCGAGATGATTCGCTCGGTTTGCGCGTCACCTCGCCCGGGAAATAGGAATATCAAAAGAAATCCGGAGGCAAAAAACCTGAACTGACGTGCTTTCATGATAACGAATCTTTTTTCAGTGAATTGGATATTTTCCTTTATTGCCTGGAATTGATTTCGATGGATGCGGGATTCAGCAAGGCACAGGTTGCCCGGACTATGATTTTGGAAGGAGATCCCCCTGCTTTCAGCAGGATAGTGGCTATGCCGGCTTCGCAAACAGCCGGATTATCTCCGATCATTGTTGCATCTCCTTCTATTGAAAACCGGACCGGTAAATTGGAATCAGAGAGCACATTACCGGTAAGGTCAGTAACTGATGCATAAATGAAAATAACATCACTGCCATCGGCCTTTAAATCACAGTTGCTCAAATCGGCCATCAGGCTCAGATTGGCGGCTTTTCCGGCGGTTGTGACCGTATGCCCGGCCCAGGTTTTTCCATTTTTAAATGATTCTGCCTTGATGGTCCCTGATTCGAAATTTTGCATGGGAAAGGTAAAAGGCGGATGGTCCAGATTGTTATTGTTAGAACCGCGGTCAGGCCCCTGCATGGAAATCAGCACACCGTTTCTGTACAACGCCACACTGTCTCCATTGCTGAAGACCCGGATATATTTTGCCGATCCGGGGGTATTATAACTGCCGATAAAACATACGGGCTCCTCATCTGACTGGCTTTTATAAAACCAAAAGGCAAATTTCGGTATCCGGAAAATATCCATTATTCCTGATGATTCAATATCGGGAGCATATCCCCGGTTGTAGTCGAACATGACCCAGTTGGAGCTCCCGAATGCCGGGCCATTCAGGTTGTCGTTATAAGCTTCCTGAAAATTGAACTCCTGCTGCATTAACCTCCTTTCCCCATAACCCCGTAGCTGCCTGGATGAACGCTCAGCCGGCTTGAGGTCGCGGAACTCGGTCTGATGGAAACCGGCATTCTGGGCATAATACTCCCAGGACCCATATTCGGCAATAAGCAGTGGTTTGCCTGAGGAATAGCGGTTCCAGTAAAAAGGGGGGACTGCATGTTGCCGGGCCGGAATAAAAACATCATAAACGGTATCCATCCACCCGCAGGTGAAAATATCCGGGTAGGGCAATTCGGAATGGACTATATCATGCGATTTCTGCATAAAATCAACCGGCATAACAGTTTCATTAAGCGAAGCTTCCCATAAAATAACCGAGGGATGGTTGCGGTCGCGACGACACATCTCGCGGGTATTCTGAAAAGAATTCTCGCGGAAAGGAGTATCACCAAAAAATTGCCAGCCGGGAATGGCGTTCATAACTAAGATTCCCAGTTGATCACAAGCATTTAGAAATGCTGGTGATTGGGGATAGTGAGATGACCTGACAAAATTGAATCCGGCCTGTTTGATTTTCCAGGCATCCCGGTATTGAGCGTGGTCGGAAAGGGCGTAACCGATGAAGGGATACTCCTGATGTCGGTTGGTGCCTCTGATTGATAACGGTATTCCGTTTATAGAGAATCCACCCTTCACGGATAGGGATATTTTCCGGATCCCAACCTGACAACTTTCCATATCCAGGATCTTCCTTTTATCGACCAGCCTGTCCTCAAGGGAATACAGGTTGGGTTCTCCCGGTGACCAAAGGCGGGGACTCTGCACCCGGATCCGAAGTGGAATTCTTTTGGTGGTTAGCGGGGGTATCTGTTCCACTTCTGAGTTCAAAGCTGCGGCTACAATCCCTGATGGATCCAGTAAAATCGTTTCTATGGTGAATGTCCTGGGTACCTGATCCTGATTTCTGACGGAAATACTGGCACTTAATACAGCTTCCTTGCCCGAAATCTGTTCGGTATGGACCATCAGGCCTCCACCCTGAACCGTATCGATTTCCAGTGCGTCGGTAAGGTGCAGTCTGTCTTTCACCACCAGATAGGCGTTTCTGTAAATCCCGCTGTAATAGTTGAAATCCAGCTTGTTCAATGGTTTTCCGGGCGGGATGGAAGGATTCTCACGGTTGTCGAGGCGGATCATCAATATGTTGTCAGAATCGAAGCGGACATTTTCTGTAATATCCAGGTAAAAAGGCAGATATCCGCCGAGATGATGCCTGATCTCCAGTCCGTTAAGCCAGGCTGTCGCATCATTCATGGCCGCCTCGATGAGTATCCCAATGTGTTTGCCTTTTTGACTGTAGTCGATACTGAAAACCTTTTTGTACCAGCACACACCGGTCCATTGCGGATCCTTCATGACCAGTGGCTCAACAGATGCAGTATGTGGGAGGCAAACAGAAGCCCAGGGGGTTCCGGTTGTTTCGGTGAAGGATGAATTGGCAAATGATGCACTATCGGATTTAAGGAACTTCCAATCAGCATTAAAATTGATCTTCCCGCTTATGTCCGACTTTTCCGTACAGCTGCAAAGCGAAATAATTCCCAAAATCAGGAACGAATGACGAATAGTAAGCATATACCGGATCAATTTTTATAAACAGGCAGGTTTATGCAGGAGGGAGTCTGCGTGCCATAAAAAACTTTTTGATTGGCACCTTTAAACACGGTGGCATCCATAAATGATTCGCAGCCATTCAGGCTTCTATTGAATCGTGGAAACCAGCTTGACGTTACCACCACATGGAGCCGGTGGCCCGGATTTAACTGATAGCCGGTCGACCAAACGGATATTTCTGTCCTTTGCGGATCGTTTCCGTTGAATTTTGCTTTGGCTATGCCCTCCTGGATATTGATAATCTTACCATCGGGAAATACATCCTGCAAACCAACGACAAAATCGGTGCAGGCAGCATCACTCGAAAGCCAGAGTGTTGCTGAAATATCACCCAAAAGGATCAAGGGTTTTTCAAGGATCTCCGTATCAAAAGTGAGTTGATCCCTGCGGCTAAGGTTTGCATTCTGGACTGCCGGACCCACGCTGTCACCCAAGGCTGTGCCTCCGTAGCTCGGAAAAGGATCGGCGGGATCATACCGGTAGGAAAGTACCCCGTTCTCAGGGTTCGCTTCTTTGGTCAGGTGATTGCCAGAGCCCAGATAGTAGGGAACCACAGTGGTTTCCCTGGGTGGCCAGGATTCGGAACCCACATATTCATTGCGTTCCATGATAAACAGGTTATACTTTGCATTACGGAGTGGCGAGGACAGTTTCGCACTTTTCCCCTTAAGCATTTTCAAGGTATAGAAAAGGAGCTTTTTGGGATCGCTTGTTTTTTTGGGTCCGCCATAATCACTCGGGTATCCCATGGAACCATGGCACCAGGGACCTATTACCATTCGATTTTTTTGATTTCCATTCTTTTCCAGTGCAAGAAAATCATTCAACTGGGCCTTCAGAAAAATATCATACCAGCCTGCAACACAAAGGATGGGTGCCTTTGTTTTTCCCCGGAACGACATTTGTTGCCAATACCAATCATCCGTGTCATGGGTCATCCAGTCGGTCAGAAACGGGATTTCACAAATCGTCGAGTCGTCGGCTGCTGAAACCGGAAGGATACTCATGGCTTTTTTAATTTTATCGGCCGGGAGGGAATTCTGGTTTTTCGATGCGTTTTGGAAACCCCAGTTAAAGGCCGATTGCAGCGAATATACCCCATCGGGATAAACAAAATCGTACAAATTTGCCCCGGTTAGGAGGGGTACCATAAAATCTAAAGAATCGGATATGGCCCATTGGGTAAACCCCAGATAACTGGCTCCCCATCCGGAGACTATTCCATTGGACCAAGGTTGGCTGCGTATCCACTTCAGAGTAGCTAATCCGTCACTACGCTCGTTCCTGAAAGGATAATAGACTCCCTCCGATTTGAATTTTCCGCGCACATCCTGTATCACTACGGCAATATTGAAAAGGCCGAAGGTTTTACCCATCCATTTTTCGGCCACCTTGTTATAGGGTGTCCGAACCAGGATTACAGCACATGGTGTTCTTGTTTTAGGGATAAATACATCCGTACTGAGATTCACTCCATCAGGCATGGAAATATTCACTTCACGATATCCTGTTTCAAATGACAACCTTTTCCCTTTGATCTGAGGGAAAGCCGTCGCATGAACCGACAGGGTAAAAATTAGAACCCAGACAAGTCTATACATATCAATCAGATTTATAAGTACTTTGCAAAAGAGGCTGCAGATCAACCGGTTGGTTTAACTGCAGCCCCTGATGTTCAGTGCTTAACCATACACTTCAATTACTTTTTCGGAACGAAAGTCAGGTGATAAAGAAAGGAAGGAACATCCCATGCAGTTGGATCTGGAAAATATCCACAAACAAGCAGCGCTATTTCCATCTTATCCGGAGTGATCTCCTTAATGATAAATTTTCGGGTGGTAGGGAAGTCAAGGATGCCAAAATAGGCATCGCCGGAGAGGGAGATCCACTTTTTCCCTGTTATGGTCCGGTCTTCAGTAGGAGCAGGTACATCCACCCCGGTCGGATTTATTACGGCTTTTACCACCAGATTCTCTTCGTGTAGGGTCCATTTGGTGCCGGTGGGGTTGATGAAGGTTGCGGCATAAATACCCAGGGTATTATTAGCATTTCCAACATCCTTGGTGATGGCGTTTACCATACCATAAATACCGGCCGTTATTGCCAGTTCATTCTTTACATCAACTTTATAATCCCCGTTGGCATAAAAAGTATATTCATTGTCATATTCATAACCCAGGCCAATTACTTCGAGGACATTCTCCACAGTTGGCAACATCACAAACATGGCATTATCGACCACACTGCCGCCGTTCATCCCATTGACATAACTGGTGCTCAAAACCCAGGTCTTCCCATTTGAAGCAGTAGATCCTCCGCTAAGCATTTCCAAAACCGAAGGTGTTATGACTATCACCTTTGTTGCAGTAGCCTCTCCGCCCTTACCGCTGACTGTTACATTCACGGTAAAGGTTCCGGATGAAACATAGGTATGTACGGGCTCAGCTTCAGTGCTGGTCTGGTTGTCTCCAAAATTCCATAAATAGGTGTCTGCATCCGTCACAGCAACTGTAAAGGACACACTGTAGCCATCGATTGTCGCCGAAATGGCCCCAACGGTGGGTTCCTTGGCGCAGGAGGAAAATAGTACTGCCAGCATCGGTAATACCGCAATAAAATTTAATAATCTTCTTTTCATGGGATTAAGTTTAGTTAAATACAAATGATTCCATTACCATTTATATCTGTTTAAGACATGGAAAATTTAAACATCATCAGGATTCCATGTTTTTTTTTACCGGACACGGAATCTTTACTTTTGGTTGCTTGTGAATTTTATGAGAGCTCAATATTTTTTCCTAAGTGCTTTGGTTTTTTAGTGGAACCAAACTAACTTTAAGAAATGAAATTCTATATAAGGTACATGATCGGCCTTCGCGGCAAAATTGTCGTGAAAGAGGAACTGCGGCGACTGGGTTTGCATTATGGTGTAATTGACCAGGGGGCCGTTGAGGTACTGGAAGACATAGATGCTGATCAGTACCGGCAATTAAGTGAAAACCTGCTGAAATCAGGTATGCAAGTGCTCGACGAAGAAACCAGCCACCTGATAGAAAAGATAATCAATGTGGTCATCCAGATGGTTCATTATGAAGACGAACTGCCGGAATCCGGTTATGAGGAATACATCAGTCGTAAATTGGACTGTGATTATGAGCATCTTGCTGAAGTCTTTCAAGAAGTGAAGAGCATCAGTATATCCCAATTCATCAACGGTCACCGGGTTGAACGGGTGAAGGAATATCTTTTATATGATGAGCGGAGTCTCAAAGATATTGCAGCCAGACTTAAATACAGCAGTATAGCCTCCATGTCCCATCAATTTAAGAATGTCACCGGTCTTACTCCCACCGCGTATAAGAAACTCAAGGAAAAGCGGCGTCGCATCCTGATGAAAGCCTGACCGGGTTGTTTATTTTACATTCCAACCAATATTGCTTACCTTTACATAAGATAGGCTGATTAAGTTCTCGAATTTGAGACTGTGGATCAAATACATGGTTTCCATCCGTTGCAAAATGGTGGTAAAGGCCGAATTGGATAAACTCGGACTCCATTATACTTTGGTAGATCTGGGTGAAGTCGATATCATTGAAAACATTTCACCAGATCAACGGAATGCACTGAAAACGGAATTGAATAAGTCGGGTCTGGTGCTGATGGACAATAAGAAAGCCATCCTGGTTGAACGGATTAAAAATGTGGTGGTTGAAATGGTCCATTATGCTGACGAGCTTCCAAAGTTAAAGAACTCAGAATATATTAGCTTGAAACTGAATCTTGATTATACCTACCTGGCCAACCTGTTCTCTGAAGTGACCGGCATGAATATCGAGCATTTCATCATTGCCCATAAAATTGAGAAAGTAAAAGAATTGCTCGTTTACGACGAGCTTAACCTCTCGGAGATTTCATACAAGCTTAATTACAGCAGTGTGGCGCATTTATCCAACCAATTCAAGAAAATTACCGGTTTGACTCCTTCTCATTTTAAGAAACTCAGAGAAAAGAGAAAATCCATGCTGGAAGATATTTAAAGGGGTCCAGCCCGCATTTCGCCCCGAAATGTGTGAATAATGTAAGTATTTCCCGAAGTTGTGTAAGGATTGAAACCGTTGACGGCCATAATTTTGTTCTTATAGCAGCCGTTGGACCGGACGTTTGAAAACGTGCGAATTACCCCTGGCAGGTGGAAGGAGGATAGGCAAAAGAATAGTGCAATAGTTCGCCATATTAATTAAAACCAGCGTCATGGAGAATATAGAACAGGAAAGATCGAAAGCCTTCATTATTGTGGAAATCATTGAATATATACCCAATTCCGTGGTCAGTAAAACGATCATTAAAAAATCGACTGGCAATGTAACCGCGGTGGCTATTGATACAGGTGAGGATTTGACAGTAAATATCTCTCCATTCGACACCTTTGTCCAGATTATTGATGGCCGGGCAGAGATCGTAATAGATGGTGTAGCGAATTTTCTGGAAACCGGTCAATCGATCATCATACCTGCCCACAGGTCAAATATCGTTAAGGCCAACGAGCGGTTTAAAATGATCTCAACCATCATTAAGAGCGGGTACGAATAGCATGAAACTATACATCAAGAATATGGTGTGCATCCGGTGCAAGATGGTGGTAAAGTCGGAATTGGAAAAACTCGGCATCAAAAGTGCCGCAGTCAGTCTGGGTGAAGTCAGACTCAAAGAAGCACTCTCCTCCGAACAATGTAAAAAACTCGGTAATGCGCTCAAAAGATCAGGTTTTCAATTGGTTGATCAGGAACGCAGTCTGCTGATAGAGAAAATCAGTACGATGATTATTGAATGGGTTCATTATACTGATGAACCGCTGAAGTCTGGTCTGCCGGATTTCTTAAGCCGGAAATTGCATCATGAATTTAGCTATCTGGCCAATCTTTTCAGCGAGGTGCGGGGCACTACGATTGAAAAGTTCTTTACGATGCACAAGATTGAAAAGGTGAAAGAGCTGATTGTGTATTATGAACTTAATCTAAATGAGATAGCTTATCAGCTGAACTATGGCAGTGTGGCAAAATTATCAAGGCAATTTCTGGATACCACCGGCTTTTCTCCGGTTCACTTTCAGAAAATCAAAGAGCTGAGGAGTGTGGTAAAATGAGTATTATAAAACCGAAGCAATCAAAAGTTCCAGTCACGGCTGAGTGCTGTAAATCAGAAAGAAACTAAATTAATAATACCTCAAATGAAAAAAATAGGCATTGCACTTATAATCATTGGATTATTGCTCACAGTAATGACCGGATTTGTCTTCAATACGAAAAAGAAAGTGGTGGATTTGGGTTCGGTTGAAATCAGCAGGACCGACGTGCATCATGTTAATTGGTCGCCTTATGCAGGAGTCGGAATCATACTCGTGGGAGGCATTCTTCTTCTGGTCGGAGGGAAGAAGTCAATTTAAGATCTCGACACCTGTTGGACTTTCCGCTAATAAATCCAGTTCAGCTATTTTTTCATGCTGGATGGTTGCTGCAGCACATCCAGCAGGTGATTGAGAAGCCAGATGGTCTTTTCGGTGACCATTGTAATGTCGAGGAGTTTCACTCTGTCTTTGGGTTCGGCAAGGTCATCGCCCTCGATATAAGCCTTGCGGATCCTTTCCATTACCGCACTGTTGCCTCAACTTAGCTTCCTGAACATTTTCAGGTCCTCCGGATCGTTTGATTGCTCCAGGTGGATCAGCTCGAGCCGCGAGGTGCCCCTGAATGCCTGCCCGGGAATTGCTTTAAACGAAGTTGATCCGGTAGTTTTTTGATCGGGTTTTCCAGGCAGCCCCATTCCCCTTTTTTACTGAATATTAAAATAAAGGTAAACTTCCCGGTTTATGCAGTGTTATTATATTAATATTGATCTATGTTAATATATAACTGTTTATATATTAACATAGATACATGTGACCTAAAAGTTCTTATCCGTTTAATCGACCATTATGGCAAATAAAGGTGCACTGCGCGGAATGCTATTCTTGTTGCTGCTTTTTATGTTTCATTATGCTCAATCTCAGGATCTTGCAACTATCGGAAAACAAAAACCGCTTGATCTTTCCGGTTCCCTCTCGCTCAGGCTTAATACCTTCACCTCCACGGCCCCAAACTCAACGCGTGATCCGTTTTTCTGGACCATAAGTGGAAACCCGACGCTATCGGTTTATGGGATTACCCTGCCGTTTTCATTTGTTATCAGCGACAAACAGAAAGACTTCAGGCAGCCTTTCAACATGTTCGGAGTAAGTCCTTACTACAAGAAGATCAGGTTTCACGCAGGATACCGAAGTGTTTATTTCTCCGATTATACTTTATCGGACCATGTATTCCTCGGAGGCGGAATAGAGGCGGAACCGTCGATTTTCAGGCTAGGTTTTGTTTATGGCCGGTTTATGAAAGCCATTGAGCCTGTAACAGACACTATTACCGGACAATATTCAGCACCTTCTTTCGCCAGGAAAGGATTTGCGGCCAAATTCGGATTGGGTACCTACAGTAATTACGTCGATCTGATTCTTTTGAATATCCGGGATGATACCACTTCGGTGGGTTCAAATCCGGAGAAAATTGGCGTTCCGCCAGCTGAAAACCTTGTTTTGGGTATTAAAACCCATCAGCAGATCGCTAAAATATTCACCCTGGATGCCGATTTTGGTTTGAGCGGATACACCAGTGACCAGCAGTCTCCGGAACTCGATGTGGCTGAATACAAAGCTTTGGGTAAGATCAGTGAATTGTATACCCTAAGACAGACCTCCGAATTTCGGATGGCCGGAAAGGCAAGTTTCGGCATGCATATTAAGAAATTTTCATTGCAACTGAATTATCGGCGCGTTGAGCCTGATTACCAGTCGATGGGGGCCTATTATCTGAATACAGATATCGAAAGCATGACCCTGGCGCCCAGCTGGAGCATGTTTAAGAGCCGGTTGCGCATTTCAGGAAGCATAGGCGTTCAGCGTAATAACCTCTTCAGCAATAAAGTCAACAATACGCTGAGGAAGGCCAATTCCTTTGCGGTCTCTTACGCGCCCAATTCAAAATGGGGGATCAACGTGAATTACAGTAATTACAATATGAGCCAAACGCGCAACTTTGGTCTTGTTCGTGATACCCTGATGCTCGATCAGTTTTCAAACAATCTCAACAGTAACCTGTTCTTCAATTTCGGCACCAAAACCCGGCGCCAAAACCTCAGTTTCGGGGCTAACTATATGGACCTTGCCGACAACAGCTCTTTCGCGTCGGTTTCGAATTCCACCACCTCAATAAATCCAACACTCTCCTACAGGTATACGAATACCGACCGTAAATTTTCGTTCAATGTCAACACCAATGCCAGCATTTTTAACACGGTACTTAACGAAACCTTGCGCATTGGACTTTCGTCCGGTTTAACCAAAGCCATGATGAATGACAAGCTGAAAACCGGTCTGAACGGGAGTTTCTTCACCACCCGGTTAAACGGGGTCAGCTACAGCAACACCTTGTCCATTGGCGGAACCCTGGGATACCAGCCGCATAAAGGCCACTCTTTCACGCTCGGATTAAATTTTATTGACAGAACATTTACAGATACCACCCATCCGGGTTCTGTGGATCTTCTTGGATATTTTGGATACACGTACAGTTTCTAATTGTAAAGGTATGACACAGAATTTACGGAAAGTCTCGTTCTGGTTAGTAATACTCCTTACCAGTTTATCGGCACAGCCGTTATTTGCTCAGTTTCCATTAAGCATCGAGGTATCGGTTTTTCCTCCGTACCCGATTCGCCTGGCGGATTTTACTTCGGCTGAGAGCAATATTTTTATCAGGGTCAACAATCCCACGCAGTCCACCTACAGCATTTATCTTTCAGGAGTCCTGCGGAATGAAGACAATGGGCTGACCATTTCTACCGATCCGAACAGTGGTGCAGGAGACTGCTTTGATGTTCCGCCGGGTGTCAGATCCATCAGCGGCTCAGAGCTGGTCAACATGTTTGAGGCCCGGCGGCTGGTTATAACAGGAACATCACTTGATATAATCCGGGGTAACCAGGCCCTTCCTGAAGGAAATTACAGTCTTTGCCTTCGTGCAAAGGACTGCACCGCACCAGACAAATTTCTTTCGGCGATACCGACCGAATTTGGTGGATGTGCCACATTCGAAGTGAGTTATGTAGAGCCTCCCGAATTATCGGTTCCGGAATGCGGCAGTACCCTCGACGTAACCTCCGGCAGTGTTCCGATTTCCTGGTTTTTTATCCCTCCTTCGGGCGGAATGGGTACGATACAATTCCGGTTTCAATTGATCCAACTCGATCCACCGGACAGGAATTTGAATGAGGCTTTTGCCAGTGCGCCATTCATCTTTGAAGAAGAAGGCATTAAGATCACCAACTTTAACCTGATGGTTCCTGATCAGGTTTCCCTGGAAAGCGGTAAGTCCTATGCTTTCAGGGTGGTAGCCTATGATGATGAGAACAAGGTGCAATTCCGTAATCACGGAGAAAGTAATGTGTGCTCATTCCAGTATGGCCAGGCGTCAGGGACATCAGAGCATCCGGTAATCACCCATGAATATCCGGTTGACGGGGATGTGATCCCGTTCCGGTCCTTTCCCCTGATCGTAAAATTTGATCCGTTCGACAGCCACTACAACCAGTTCATTTCGGATGTCTCCCTGTTAACCAGGGGGGGGGTCTTCGACAGTTCCCATCATAATATGAACTGGCCACACGGACCGTTGACGGCACAGCGCAACGTTACCGGATTTTTGGACATGACCCAGGAGCAGTCGCAATACCTTCCTATCTATAAAACCCTAACAGAATCTCCACCGCCCTTCAGCAGGGAAGATGAGTATACCTGGAATACGGATGTTGAAATCCGAAGGCAAACGGAAAACATTACTGTTCCGCGCGTTAGTTCAACATTTAAGGTGGGCATGGGGCCCTCCAAACCGAATTTACCTGCCAACGGGGATACTGTTGCATCAGGATTAATAAAGTTCCGGTGGAAAACTGCTGACGAACCCAGTAGAATATTACCAATATTTGCAATCACTTCAGCATCAAGAACATCAGTCGGACCTACTTTTTTTAATGGTACTGTTGACGAACGCTGGGTGATTGAGATCAGCAAAGCGGAAGGCTTCGACAGTATTGCCCAGCAAATGGGAGGCCGTTTGGGTGCAACCATCGACCTGTTCAGCTCCACGGACGAGGTAATTGCCGAATTGTACAAAGATCATGAGGAAAACTTCACCATCGCGGATTCAGGAAGATATTACTGGCGAGTAAAATGGATGGTTTCACCCGATGATATTGCTGATAATCGCTCCTATGCAGTTAGCGATGTTTTCAGCTTTGTCATTTCCGGCAGCGGGGGTACCGATGGGCACCGGGACATTGTGGCTGCTGATACCACCGGCGGATGCAGAAGTGTGTGCGACGCACCAGAAATTACGAACCGCACTGCCGCATCCGGACTGGCCGTTGGAGAGAGCCTCCGCATCGGAAAATTCGCCCTTACGGTGAATTCGCTCGCTTCCTCCGCAGGCAACCGGTTCACCGGTGTGGGATCGGTTCAGGTCCCTTTCCTGAATAATGTAAAAATACTCGTTGATTTCAGGGATATCCAGTATAACAGCGACCGCAAGATCTTTTCCGGAACCGTACGAGCCAAGGAGGACCGGGGATTCATGAGCGAGGAGATCAGCACCACCGTGGGCAACGTCATTTCGATGGCCGGCCCCGAAGCGGCAGCAATGAGTGATTTTATTAACGACGGAGAGCGACTGGCGAGTGCCTTTACCGGATCCCGGGAAATCGGGATGCCGATCGGCATTGATCGGGAAATCGATGGTAATCGCTACACGGTCGGAATCATTGCCATGGAGTTTACGCCCGTACACGCCAATATCAATGCAGTGATGAGCCTCGACATCCCGCAGCTCGGCGATGCGCTGATTGCTTTCGGGGTTAAGGACCTCTGTATCACCCCTACCGGACTTGGTGATGCCGGCCGTTTATATCTTGCCCGCGACCTCGAACTTTACCAGGATGGAGATACCCGTTTTGCCTTCAAGGGAGCTGCAACGGCAGATACCACAGGCTCCTGCTATATCAGCTGGGATTGCCGGGGGTTCATGTGTGCACGCTTACAGGGTGAAGTTACGTTTCCGCGTACGATGCTGGTTCCCGACCAGGCAGACGGTACGGCTGGTGCCGGCACCGTAACCGGCCGTTTCGCTTTTACAGCCTGCCGTGGAAGTAATTTCATGACCATGCTGACGATAGATCCTTTCCAGATTGCCGGTGTGGACGGATGGGGATGGACCGCGACAAACGCCTACCTCGACTTTTCGGATCTTGAAAACCCGCCCGGCTTCCATCTGCCTGCCACATACGGAGATACCACACTTTTAGAGGGTGGATCCCGTATGATCAATACCTGGCAGGGTTTTTACCTTGAGAACATCGAAGTGAGGGCTCCCGCACAATTTGAGAACACTGCCACCACAAACCGGATATCCTTTGGCATCCGCAATACCATTATTGATGCCACTGGTTTGACCACCTCCATCCGGGTTAACAATATTCTACCCATTTCGCAGGGATCTTTCCAGGGATGGGGCATATCGCTGGATACTGTCAATATCGATTTTGTTTCCAACGTGTTCCGCGAGGGTGGTATTTCCGGTAAGCTGGCCATCCCGGTATTCTCCGAAGGGGAGAACCTTGATTACCATATGGCCCTGACCTACAGCGATGAAAAACTAAACTACCTGTGCCGGGTTTTCGCCCGGGATACCCTTACGGTTCCAATGTGGGTGGCGAAGATGCATTTACGGCCCGACTCGGAGATCCGGATTCAGATCGGAGATTCAACCTATGCTTCCACAAATCTGAGCGGTGACATCGGAATTTCCGGGGAGGTGGGTTCCGGGGCGAGTTCCATTCCCGGCCTGAATTTTTCCGGAATCGTGTTTGAAGGATTTAAGCTCTCCACTTCGGAGCCCCATTTTGATATCGACAGCCTGTACTTTTCGCATGCCAGCCCACAAAAGCAGGTGGCGGGATTTCCGGTCAGTGTTAATAATATTAGTCTGAATATATCCGATCTGACCCGACCCGGGATTGATTTTGATCTGGATATCGTTCTCGGGCAATTTAGTGCGCAATTCGGGTTCGGAATTTTTGGCAGGCTCAGCTTCGCAGGAGGCCGTTTTTCTGCCGGTTTCGGGGGCGTCGACCTCCGGTCGATCACGATCCACCAGGAGATCAGTGGGATCACACTGGAAGGAAACCTGCAGTTTTACAATCATGATCCGGAATTCGGCGATGGGGTGAAAGGGTACCTCGATGTGACCCTTCCGATGAAGCTGGAAGCCAGGCTGACGGCACAATTCGGAACGATGAAAACATCTCCGACGGCACTATTCAATACCGCGAACAACTACTCCTATTGGTTCGTAGATGGTCTGGTGAACTTCCCCGGCGGAGTCCCGATCTTTTCAGGGTTCGGGATCTATGGTTTTGGAGGTGGCGTTTATCATCATATGCGAATTGTGGAATCCACCCTGCCACCGGCTTCCGCCTCGATTTCAAGTTCCGGCGCAAGCGGCGAGAGCTCCCGAACCTCGGTACGTTATACTCCAGACTTCCGTTCATTCCTGGGTATGAAATTGACTGCTGTGATGGGTACCCATCCATCTAGCGATACCTTTAACATGGACGTGACGCTTTCCGCCGAATTCAATAGTTCCGGGGGTTTGAACTATATCGGGATCGAAGGCAACGGGTATATCATGGCAGCCATCACCGAGCGCTCATCGGCTAAAATTTGGTCTAACGTGAATATCCGCTACAGCATCCCGGCCGACGGAAATGCGAACCTGCACGGCGATTTCAACGTGTATGTCAACGTCAACGATATACTGGTTGGTGCCGCTTCGGGCTACCGTTTCGTGAATTCCTCGTTCCATGTCGAGAAGGATTTGTGGTATTTCTATGTGGGCACCCTGGAAGACCGGGGCGGGCTAAGGCTTAACCTGGGACCGATTAATGCCACTTTGCTGACGTATCTGATGGTGGGTCATGGCATACCGACCACCCTGCCACCTCCGCCCGACAATATCCTGGCCTTGCTTTACGGGGGGGGCTCAGGCCGGCTGGGTACGGAGGGTGCCATGTCATCTCAACTGTCATCCCGCAACCGTGATGCCGACCAGGCCCGTTACCAGTCGGGCAGGGGCTTTGCCATGGGGGTCTTTTTCAATCTGGAATCCCACATGGAATTTGCCATCTTCTATGCCGATCTTCAGCTGACGCTAGGGTTCGACATCAACGTCACGCAGGACGACAATCGGGTTTGTGCCGAAACGGGCGCTGCCCCGGGGCTCAACAACTGGTACGCCACCGGTCAGATTTACGCAGGTATGTGGGGCGACATGGGGGTACAAGTCGATTTGTGGTTCATCAGCGGTCGATTCTCCTTCATAAACCTTGCAGCGGCCATCATGCTTCGAGGGGGGCTACCCAACCCGGAATGGTTCACGGGCAGGGCGGCACTGCATTACAGTGTACTTAACGGGCTCATCGAGGGGTCGTGCAGTTTCGAGGTGAGTGTTGGACAAAAATGCTCCATCGTCAATGCAGATCCGTTTGCCGGGGTTGAATTCATCGCGGATATCCGTCCGCAAGCCGAGGATAATCCGGCCAGCGTATTCCAGCACCCGTCGGTTTCGTTCAATATGCCGGTCGACCGGATCATCGAATTCCCATCACCAACGGATACTGACCCGACACTGACCCGGCGGTTCCGGCCCCTGATAGCCAGCTTCCAGCTGATCATCAACAATGGCACCAACGCTGTGGTCCCGGGCACTTATGAGCTTTCAGAACGCAATACCATTGCCACCTACCAACTTCTGGAAGCCCTCGAACCCCTTACCAGTTACAAAATCGTTGTGGTGGTTCAGGCTGATGAATATTTCCATGATGGAACCACCCGGAAAGTCTTCATCGGAAGCAATCCCTGGGAAGAAAGAAGGGAGATTACCTACCGGACCGGGGAGCGTCCCGACCTTATTGTGCCGGAAAATGTGCTCTTCACTTATCCGGTAGAGAACCAAAGATATTTCCTGAAAGGGGAGAGCATTAAAGGGACCGGTGGAATTACAAAATTCATAACCGGTCAGTCCTACCTGTTTTATCCATCCAAAGACGGGTACACCTATTCCTACCTGGTGCGTGTCAAACCAGTTGACGGAGGCGAACCATTGGACGTACCACTCTCCAATCGTGGATTATTCCTCAACTTTCCTCTACCGGCCCTTGAAAATGACAGGATGTATGCGGTGCAGATTATCCGAAAACGGACCGGTGGAGCCTATACCGGTGTCATCTCATCGAAAATTGTCAGAAAATCACCGGTTTCTCTGACTCCATTGCGTTTCAACCTGGGTGGCAGTTCCGTGGATGTCAGGCGCGAGGGTAAACTCCTGCCGGGTGTTACGGTTGAGGCAGGTGAACATCTGCTTTATAGTTATTATTTCAGGACCAGCCGGTTCAGTACGCTTGCCGAAAAGATGAGCACCTCCGAATTCTCTGCAACCTATCAGAATGTTTTCGTGGCCGAATTGTTGGATCTGAAAACAGTGGTACCGGAATTATTCGATGAATTCGACATAAACGGGGTGTATAAAAACGGGCTGCAGGTCCTCCAATCGCTCATCGGAGTAACCGCTCCCTTCACCTACTCGTACCATACCACCAATGTTAATCCTTATCTATACGAAATGTTGCCAAAACTGCGCACTTTCATGTCAACAGTAACTTCTTTCGGGGCTCCTTCGGTAACCGACCTGAACAGGCACGGCAAAGGGAATCCTCCGATTAATTCCGTCGGTTTCGGACCCGGCAATGTTCAACCCCCTCTCGCCCTGGAAGAGGTGGAAAGGGCGTCTGGCTTTACCCGTCAGACCGGAGTAACCTATGCCGTTTCCTCCACGTCATCCAACCTCAGCCGAATCATGAGCCACGGATCCATAACCACAGGCGGGTTCGGTAGTTATAGCGTATCCTCATTCGCGAGTCTGGCGCCGGCTGATCCCTCTAATTTCCGGCTTTTCTACGAAACCAGCAATTATGTCGTTCAGGACTTTAATGCGCTGAAAGCGAATATCGGCAGGATACTGTCGACTGGGTTCCTGGGCGTAATGGAGTACCAGAACCGCATGAGGGATAATAATCCTGCCTTGCTCGTGGAATGCAACAATCTGCTGATCAAACCGGCGACCGATTTCCTGGTTTCCGCCGGGGATTACGGCATCAACCTGTTCTATCGGGCACCCACGTCGATTGGAAATTCAACTTCCAAGGGTACCGCAACCACCAAAACATTTCGTTACGGAACCGTCCCGTTTGTACCGAAAACTTTAGTAAGACGCAGGGGATGGTAGCGGTGAAAGGCATGAATAACAGATATCTTTACAATTCTCAGTCGCAGATTATGAAAAAGTTAACTATTCAGATAATGATCACCGCGCTGCTGATAACTGCCGTTCTACCAGTTGCAGCCCAGGATAAAAAGTCGCAGCCCTTTACTGCGAATATCCAGCTGAATGCCAGGGCATACGCCGACAGTGTGGTGCTCCGCTGGGCCCCTGATGCGCCCGGAGCCTGGACTGCCGGCAATGCGAATGGCTATGCCATTGAACGCAGCGAAATACCGGCAGGAGGCACGTTTAATCCTGCAAATTATCAGCGGTTGAATCCTGCCCCGGTGAAGCCCTGGCCACTTGACCAATGGGCCCCGATTGCCGGCCAGAACAGCGGCAATAGTATGGCCGCAATTGCCGCTCAGGCGCTTTACGGGAAGTCATTTACCGGAACAGGGGCAGGAACGGGTTTTGTTCAGATGGCCGACGAATTTACCAACCGCTGGTCATTCGCCCTGCTGGCAGCAGATATGAATCCCGCCGCAGCCAATGCACTCGGTCTCCGATACGTGGATAAATCCATTAAAAAGGGAAGTGTTTATATATACCGGGTAGTCAGTTTGACCGATACCACTAAATATAAAATCGAGCCGGGCTATTTCGTGATCAATACGACTGATCTCACTAAAATTCCTCAACCGCTTATCAATAAAGCTGTTGAAATGGAATATGCTATTCGCATCGAATGGGACCGGGTTTATCATGAAAAGGCCTTCTCAGCTTACTGGATCGAAAGGTCGGAGGATAACGGCGCCACGTACAGGAAGCTCACGCAGGTTCCTTTTCTGAACCCGCAGAATGAGCAGAATCAGCAGAATACCCTGATCTCGTATACGGATTCCGTTCCTGCTAATTACAAAATGTTTATTTACCGGATAACCGGCATCACCTCTTTCGGGGAGCTCAGTCAGCCCTCGCAGGCCGTTTCTGCCATGGGACGCGATAAGACTCCGCCGGCACCACCCGAAAAGGTTAAGGCCGAATCGCTGGGTGGATCAAAAATCAGATTAACGTGGGAAAAGCAGGTTGCAGAGCCGGATCTGAAAGGATTTCTTATTGGCCGGAGCAATAATTCGTCGGAGGGATTTCAGCCCTTGTTCGAAAAACCGCTACCTCCCTCAGCCCGCACCTGGACCGATGAGAAGGCCGACGTAACCACCACGAACTATTACGTGGTAGCCGCGGTTGATACGGCCGGAAACGGGAATGTATCGATGATTTCCTACGGAATGATTATCGATTCCATCCCACCTAAACCGCCGGTGGGATTAAAGGGCAGCATCGATACCCTGGGTGTGGTCAGGATTACCTGGAACTTTGGCAAAGAGCCCGATCTGGCCGGTTACCTGGTTTATTTTGCCAACGATTCCACGCATGTTTTTTCGAGTACCACCCGTAATCCACTGCGTGACACGGTTTTCACCGACACCATCACCCTGAAGACTCTTTCGAAAAAGATCTATTTTAAAGTAAAGTCGGTAGACGTCACGTATAATTATTCGGGATTCTCCCGGTTGCTCGTTTTGAACAAGCCCGACAAGGTTTCGCCCACAACTCCGGTTTTTTCGACCTACAAAGTTACTGACGATGGTATTTTTATTGAATGGATTCCCAGCCAGAGTGAGGACGTGGCAGAACACCGGCTTTACCGGAAAACCAATGGCGGACTCTGGGTGGAATACAAGAAGTTTCCTGTAAATTCCCGTGTAACCAGTTTTACCGATGCCGATCTTAAGGCTGGATCGGAATATGCGTACCAGTTGGTTGCCGTAGATGAATCAGGAAATAAATCGAGGCCCTCACAGGAAATGATGTTAAAATTTACCGGAAGCCTGCTGGCCGAATCGGTCAATAACCTGTTTGCTACCGTCACAGATGACAAAAAGGGCATCCTGATCAGTTGGAATTATCCCGTTAAAGGGAAATACCGGTTCGTTTTGTACCGGGCCATCGATGGAGGAAATTTTCAGACAGTTGCCAATGCCGAACAAATAAGTCCCTCATTTACTGATAAAAACGTAAGAAAGGGAAGTACGTATGAATATCAGGTACGGGCATTCTTTACGGATGGCAAGAAATCGGCATTGGGCAAAACGGTGAAGATTGTTTTCATGTAGAGGCGGATTATTATCCGTCTCTGCACGATTATGGATGATCAATTCAATATCGAAATAATTTTGGAGGCCGGTCGGCCTTTGTAAACCATTCTCAGGAAGTACAATCCTTTTTGCGCAAAATTGGAATTCCATCGATACGCAGAGGATCGATGAGGAGTGCGGGAGTTGAGCCAGACCAAATTTTAAGAAAAAAGGTGCCCCTTCAGTCACCTAATTACCGGCAAGTACTAATACGGGAAACAATCTTCTGAATAAATTTCGCCTAATGTTCCTCCGGAAACCATTTCCAATTCCTTTTCACTCAACTCATCCTGTTTTTCCGGATTGGTTTTTGCGGGCAGAACCAGGTAAAAAGTATCCGAAGTTTCTTCCAGAACGGTGAATTTAATGGAATCCGGAATTTTCACTCCTAGCTGGCTTGCGATCGTCGCCTTTGGAGCATCCAGAAGCATTTCCCTGAAGTCATTGTCCTTAACGGCTTTCTCAATTAGTAACTGATAAGCCTTTTCTTTTTTCTGTTCAAAATCATTCATGGTCAGTTAAAATTTAAGTTAAAACGTTATTCCTTTGGAAATGATCAATTGACACCTTCTATAATAATATAACCGTCTCCACCACCCCAACCGGTACCTCCAGAAACCATTTCCAATTCCAC
>JBBQOG010000003.1:0-26991 GCA_038330665.1 Bacteroidales bacterium | reverse complement strand
CCTCAGTAAAAAGGGATGAGCCGCGGCTCATCCCGAAAAAATAGAGCTGATGCGCTGCTAAAATGTGGAGAATTCCGTTGATTATATATCAATCTTGAATGGGGAAGGAAGCCTCACGCATCAAGTCACTCGTCACTCGTCACTCGTCACAAGATCCTAAGGTTTCCCGCTACCCGGATCTCTTTGCAGGAGCTTCCGATCAGGATCCGAAAATCACCTGGCTCCACCACTTTTTTCAGCTTTTTATCAAGCATGGAAAGCATTTCAGGGGTGATCTCAAAAACGACTTCCCGGGTTTCCCCTTTTTTGAGATGGATTCGCTGAAATCCTTTGAGCTCGGTAACGGGTCGGGCAACTGAGGCGTATAAATCATGAATGTACAGTTGTATCACCTCATCTCCGTCGAAGGATCCGGTATTGGTAACCTTCAGTCGGATGCGGGTACTGTCGCCGTTCAAAATTTCCGGCTTATCCATTTTGAGATCCGAATAGTCAAAAGTCGTGTAGCTTAATCCGAATCCGAACGGGAACAAAGGCTGACCGGTAAGGTCCATATAATCGTCACCACGTCCGGTAGGCTTATGGTTGTATACCAGCGGCAGCTGTCCTTCCGCAGCGGGAAAGGTAACCGGTAGCCGTCCCGATGGGTTGTAATCCCCGAAAAGCACCTCCGCCACTGCTTGGCCGCCGGCTTCTCCGGGATACCAAACATCGACTATTGCTGCCACCTTATCTATCCAACGATTCATGGTAATGGCACTGCCGCCTACCAGCACCACGATCACCGGTTTTCCTGTGGCAGCCACCTGTTCAATCATCTCTTCCTGATGACCGGGGAGAGAAAGCATCGCCCGGTCGCGGAATTCACCCTCCTCGATACCAACCGTCAGGATGACTGCATCGGCTTTGGTTGCAGCGGTAACAGCCTCATTGATATCCGCTTGCCACGATTCTTTAACACCGAAATTCCAGATCAGCATGAACCAGGCATTTCCGGTAGGTTCATAATATTCTACCCTGATATTATAGGTTTTTCCCGCCTCAAAGGCGAAGCCGGTGGTGAGTACCCTCCGCGAACGCTTAATCCAATTGTCGATAATAAGCTTATTATCAATATACAAGCGGTATCCATCGTTTCCGTCGATGCCGATCTTATAGGTCCCCGTACCCGGCGATTTTAACTTTCCGGTCCACCGAACCGAGTAAAACTCATTCCCAACCTTTGCATCCGGCCCGAACAGAGTCCACTGAAACCGGATCTGCCGATCGGTACGTGTGAGCACCGGATCGCCGGAAAGAGTAATGTTGTTAAAATACTCCCCTTTAAGACCCGTTTTCGGTTGTCCGTTTTCGGTTGTCGAAAAGAATTCAGCAGGGATTGGTAAAAATTCCACATCCATCCGTACACATCCTCTGGTATAGAGTACCTGATTTTTGCCTTCTGCCTTTTGCCTTATGCCTTCCAGAATGGAAATCTTGCTGATTCCCGGACCACTGTATCCGCCCAATCTGGCTTCATCGGCATCCTGGCCGATGACGGCAATAGTTTTCAGATTCCCGGAAAGCGGCAAGGCGTAAGAATCATTTTTAAGCAATACAATCGATTCCCTGGCGGCTTCAAGGGCCAATTCACGATGCTCGCGGCTTCCGTTAGATACCTCGGCGATCTTGGGATCTACATACGGATTGTCGAATAAACCCAATATAAATTTCAGACGAAGCACCCGTGCCACAGCCTTGTTGATCGTCTCAACCGGAATGGTCCCGTCGAGAAAGGGCTTGATAAACAGGGAGGAATGATCGTAGGAGGTCTGGAAAATCACATCCAGACCATTATTGATCGCATCGGCCCCAGATTCCCAATATTCTTTGGTGGTCATGTGCAGTACATTGGCACCCCCAACTGCATTGGCATCGGAAATGACAAATCCGGGAAATTTTTCTTCCTCTTTCAACCAGGAATTTAAAAGCCAGTTGTTGGCCGAGCATGCCTGGCCGTCGAGTGAGTTATACGAGGTCATCACACTTCGCATTCCTGCCCTTTTAATAGCCGCATCAAATGGCGGCAGGTGAATCTCGCGTAGGTACCTTTCATTGAGATGAATCGGGTAACTATCACGACCCCCATCGCCCACATTGACAATAAGATGTTTTGGTGTGGTTATGACCCCAATCTTCTCAAATTCTGATATATAGGCCACGGCCATTTCCGAAGTCAGGTAGGGATCCTCTCCATACGATTCTTCCACGCGGCCCCACCTGACATCCGTTGCCATGTTGATCACCGGGGATAAAATCTGACGCAGTCCCCGCGTTTGGCATTCGGCTGCAATAGCCGCTGCTACACGATGCATCAGTGGGATATCAAATGTTGCGGCCAGTCCAATGGATTGCGGGAATGAGGTGGCTCCCTGTCTGACCAGACCATGCAGCGCCTCATCAAAGGGTATGATCGGAATGCCTAAACGGGTTTCTGTCAGGAAAAACTTTTGTATCTCATTAATCTTGATGGCAGTCTCCGCCGCATTGGCCCCTGGTGCATAATTCAGCATTTGCTGTGTGGCATCGGCTGTTTTACCCTCCGCGGAGATCTGAAATCCGAAGATGCCATTCATCAGTTTCTCCTTACCAATCGAAAGATCTCCGGGAATCATAAACAATTGCCAGAATTTTTCCTCCGGGGTCATCCGGGAAATCAGATCACTGACTCTGGCCTCAATAGGTGCATTTTTATCCTTATATACCTGAGCGAATGATGGCTCGAGCAGGAGGCTGAACGAAAGAATAATGAAGAGCTTTTTCATAAGGTAGGGGATTATGCTCACTGCGTTCGCTAACTATGCTCCCTTCGGTCGCTAACTATGCTCCCTTCGGTCGCTAACTATGCTCCCTGCGTTCGCTAACTATGCTCCCTGCGTTCGCTAATTATGCTCCCTGCGGTCGCTAAATATAACAAACGTTCCTCATTTAGCGAGGCGATAGCCGAGCATAATTAGTGAGCGAAGCGAACCAATTAGCGCGAAGCGCACAATTAGCGAGGCGATAGCCGAGCAAAATTAGCGAACGCAGTGAGCATAGTTAGCGACCAACGGGAGCATAATTACTATCTCAGCGAGCCAGCCTTATCAGTCTCCTCCCACGGGAAAAATTTAACGCCGTTGTTGGAATAACTTTTCCGTCCCATATGACCGTATGAGGCTGTTGCCTGATAGATCGGTGATTTTAACCCCAGATCGCGGATGATATAGAATGGTTTCAATGGAAAATGATCCCTGACCAGCTGTTCCAGTTCATGCGGATTTAAACCGGTTTTTGATTTTCCAAATGTATTCACCGAAATGGAAACCGGTTCAGCCTGCCCAATGGCATAGGCCAATTGTACCTCTACCTCAGTGGAGATTCCGGCAGCCACCAGGTTTTTTGCAATGTACCGGGCAGCATAGGCGCCTGAACGGTCAACCTTTGACGGATCTTTTCCGGAGAAGGCACCGCCACCATGACGGGCCCAGCCCCCATAGGTGTCGACAATGATCTTACGGCCGGTTAAGCCCGTATCACCGTTTGGACCACCGATGACGAATTTCCCTGAGGGATTCACCAAAAGCTTGGAGGAAGAGGTATATAATTTGCGGATGGATTCCGGGAGGGTATCCATCAACCGTGGAATCAGTACGCGGGCGATGTCTTTTCCGATCAACAGGTCGGGGCGTTCAACGCCCGGAAAATCATCATGTTGTGTGGAAACCAGTATCGTATTGATAAACAAAGGATTATTCTGGTCGTCATATTCAATGGTAACCTGCGATTTTGCATCCGGGCGCAGATAAGTCATTTCTTTACCTTCCCTGCGAATCTCGGCCAATAACAACATTAAACGATGAGACAGATCTATGGGCAACGGCATCAGGGATTCGGCGCCGGAACAGGCATAGCCAAACATCAGACCCTGGTCGCCAGCGCCTTGATTTTCCGGATCGGGCCGGAGAACGGCATCGGCAATATCATGACTCTGCTCGTGAATCAGGTTGGTGATCTCACAATTATGTCCATCAAAACCAATCCCGGGATGGTCATATCCAATGTCGCAGATGACCTTACGGACAATAGCTTCATGATCCACACGGGTGGTGGATCCCACCTCGCCGGCCACCACCACCCTGTTGGTAGTTACGAGGGTTTCTATGGCGACCCTGGAGTTTGCATCCTTGCTCAAATAGGCGTCGAGCAGGGCATCTGAAATCTGGTCGGAAACTTTATCCGGGTGACCTTCACTCACGGATTCACTGGTAAACAGGAAGTTTTTTACTTTACTCATGCTGCAAAAAGTTTAATTAATACGCTCTTTGCATCGGATATATTCGGGATTGTCTGAAAACATTTCTTTTGACCAGACTGGCCCGCATTCTATACCACCGCGGCTTTTGTGCTCGGTTGGTGCCCCTTGTCATGGGCTCCTGATGCGGGGGCAAATATAACACTTTTTTTAAATTTCCGGGTTTGCATCCCAAATCACAAAAAGCTACATGAGAGGTGTTCCCTCCGTCACCCTTTACGGGAGCTTGGGGGGTCGGCCAAAATAGGGCAAGAAGGCAGAAAGGCAGGAGGGCAGGAAGGAAAGGCCCTAAGAAAGACCGAAAGTTGCACAAAGCAGACGTATAATATACGTATAATAGACTTATAAACAGCTTATTACTTACATCTTGATTGCTTTGCCCTCTTGCCTTTTTGCCCTCTTGCCTTTTTGCCCTCTTGCCTTTTTGCCCTCTTGCCCTCCTGCCCTTCGGGCTCAATTTCTATTTTGTCACACCCTCGTCACTCGTCAGAAACGGTAATACACCGCCACCAATGCCCGTATATTGGTGATAGGTATGGCATTTGTCACTTTACCATCGAACTGGATGGTGCCATAGGCGGCAGTGGTGGTTTCCAGTTCACCAGCAAAGGTTACCTTACCGCTGATGAATTGTATCCGGGGAGAAATTCGCCACAGATAGTCGATATTGGTGCCGCGACCATATTCGGGTCCGGCGATTTCGGAATGGGCCCCGAGATTTTTACTATACCCGGCAAAAAGGCCGGCCTGTATGGTCTTACCATTAGTATTCAGGTCGATCCAGGTACTGAATGTATTCAGGTTGGTGTAGCTTCGGAGTCCTTTAACCGGATCGGTGATTTTGGATACCGCATAGCCACCAATCATGACCAGGTCGGTGGCGTTCTGGACATAGGCACCCATCGCCGTGAAGGTCACGGGCTTGGTTTTGATGTGGAGCGTCGCAAATCCGCTCAGGCTCTGCAGGTTTTCGTCGGTATGGTAATTGGCATCGGTTTTCAGCTCCGGACGGATCGTTTTATAATCAGCCCCAAAAAACAGGAGTGCAGTTTTGGCAAATGGTATCCTTAACTGAAGGTTAAGGCTAGGCAATCCGCTGTTTTTGAGGTATTTGTTGCTGGTTCCATCGATTCCGGTACCGGCAAAATCGCGCTCGGAATAGGTGGTCAGGATCGCGCTCACCGTACCTATCTTGCGCGTCAAACGGATCTGGGGGTTTCGTGCAAAGGGGGTAAAAGGTGCACCGGTATTGAAACTGATGGTCCCCGGATAACATTCGGTCGGAAAAATCGGATGCCAGTTTTGCCCGATCAGAATCGAGGTTCGGTCCCAGTCGAGTTTTACAAATGCATGACGCAAACGAAATCCATTGAGGTCAGCTTCACTGGTGCCGAAGAATTCCGCTTCAAGAACACCTGATGTCCGGGCTCCAAACGCATCAGGACCCGATAAATCGGCATGGAGCCGGCTTTGAATGCTTAAAATATGGAACGATGGGCTCGCGTTCAGGTCCAATGAATCCGCACTATACGAAACATTATCAGGGAAAAGATAAAAATGGCCTTCGCGCAAACCGTTGGCAGCACAGGATTGACGGGTATCATAAATAATATCGGTTTTGATATAGCCCGATAATTTAATACCGAAAACCGGTGCCGGAACCGGATTTTGTGCCTGAATGCCGGCTAACAGGAAGAACAGGAAAGCCGCCAGAATAAAAAATTTTCTCATAAATGAAGTTGTATTTTGCATTCCGGGCGCAAAATTACCATTCGTTATGACCACAAAACCTTAAAAAAATCAGGTAAATTTGAGAAAATGCGAGTTCATGAAAGTTTCCAGTAAGATTTCCTGCCAGGAGTGCCCGCTGAAATGCGACCTGTCGGTGGCCATTCGTCAATCGGGCCACCCGTTCGCTGAAGTGCGCGCGATTCATGCGAATTTTAAAAGGCACGAAAAAATTTGCCGGCAGGGAAGTCCGGTCACCCATGCAGTATACCTGGTCAGCGGTACCGCCAAACTATTTATTGAAGGAATCAATGAGCGGAATATCATTCTTTACCTGATGAAACCACCGGCATATATCGGGCTACTTTCATTTTTTGAAAGCGTGCATTATTCCTATTCGGTCACCGCGATTGAAGATACACGGGTATGTATGGTGGATCTTGATTTTGTCAAAGAATTGTATCTCGCCGACCACGATCTGTTATTGAAACTCAACCAGGCATTCGGGCGGTCGGTTTCCATGATCATGAAAAAGATTATCACACTGAATCAGAAAAATATCCGGGGTCGGGTGGCGGAGAGCCTGATCTATCTTTCTGAATTTTACGGAGGAATGAAATTTACCTTGCCGATTACCCGCAAAGACCTGGGTAGCCTGAGCGGCATATCTGAGGAAAATACAGTTAGGCTGTTAACCGAACTGCGGAATGAGAATATTATTAGTCTGGTTGGCAAGGAGCTGGAAATCCTTGATATGCGATTGTTGTCGAAACTGTCCGACTTAGGATAGCGGAAGCTGCAGGGTAAAGTTCGATCCCGGTCCGAAAATACACTCAACCATCAGCTTCGATTACTGTGCACCCAATTCAATTCCGGTATTCGATACAAAGAGTTTAATGGCGATGGCGAGCAGGATGATTCCGAAGAATTTTTTTAGAATCATCAGTCCGGTTGGTCCCAGAAACCGTTCGAACCGATAGGTTGCCTTAAGCACCACAAATACCACTATCATATTCATTACCAAAGCAATAATAATATTTATATGGTCATATTGCGACCGTAGAGAAATCAAGGTGGTAATGGACCCGGCTCCGGCAATCAGTGGGAAAGCTATGGGAACAATTGAGGCGCCTTCAGGCGTGTCTTGCTTGAAAAATTCATGGCCCAGAATCATTTCAAATGCAATAATGAGCAGGATGAAAGAACCGGCGATGGCGAAGGAAGACACATCCACTCCAAATAACCCCAGCATTTTCTCGCCGACTATCAGAAAGGCCAGCAATACGGCAAAAGCGACCAAAGTGGCTTGGCCAGCTTTAATTTTGCCGCCTTTATGCTTGATGCTTAATATGATGGGAATACTGCCGAAAATATCTATCACGGCAAACAGAACCATGAAAATAGAGAGGATATCGACGATGTTGATTTTCATGGTGCAAAGATATGAAAATCGTAGAGACGCATAATAATGCGTATCCACACGCCGTATGGATAATGTAGAGACGCATTATTATGCGTCTCTACACCCTCCCGCCATATAGATATATGCCCGAATTAAAAGGTCAGCGTCATTTCGTCGACCAGATGTTTGGCTCCGGCATATTTATCCATGATGAATAACACGTACCGGATATCCACGCTTATTGTTCGCTGCAAATCCGGTTCAAAAGCGATATCTCCGCTCATGGCTTCCCAGTTGCCATCGAATGCAAGGCCAATGAGCTCCCCTTTGGCGTTCAATACCGGTGATCCGGAGTTACCGCCAGTGATATCGTTATTGGAAATGAACCCGATTTTCATCACGCCATTATCTCCATAAATACCATAATCCTTGGCTTTATACAGCTCTTTCAGTTTGGCCGGTACATCGAATTCCCAGTCGCCCGGTACCTCTTTCTGCATGACCCCATCGAGAGTTGTATAGTACTTGTAATGAACTGCATCCGTCGGATCATAAGATTTAATGGAACCATAGGACAGACGCATGGTTGAGTTGGCATCCGGATAGAAAACGCGGTCTTTCTGCATCGCCATCAGGCCGGCAATCCACAGACGCTGGCCCGTAGCCAGATCGGATTGGAATTTGCCCATTTCCGACCGGATTTCCCGGCTTTTTTCGTTAATGGAGCTGCTGGCGATGTAAGCGAGATCCTTTTCCAGCACCTTCAAACTTGGATTATCCAGAAATGCTTCCAGTTTGGCCTGATCGCAGAATAAGGATGTTTCAAACATCTTGTTTGAGAATGCTTCGGTATTGCCTTTGAATTTTTTATCGATCAGCTCAAAAACGGTGGGTTTGTACTGAACTTCAATATCCTGATCAAAAATTCCGAACATGGCGGCTGTTACTTTCTGATCGGTAGGCTTATTGTAGTCTTTAAAGAATGCGCCCAGGTTTTCTTTGATCATTCCGGTAGTTTCCTTGATTTTAGCCGGATCTTTTTCTTCTTTCAACAGATTGACAAGAGCATTCCCAACCTGACCGGCCATGCCGATGATTTCGGAACCCTGGCTGAAGCATTCGGAAATATACTGACTCACATTATTATAAGGAGCCCTTCCGTCGATCGAGGACTTGATGAGTTTCAAGGCTTCACCATACTTGTTCTGGAGGGAAGGATCCACGGCGATCCATTTGGTAAACTGATCTTCCAGTTCCCTTTTCTGATCGGCAATTTTCATCCGTTTCAAACTGGCAGCCTGGCCAATAGAGAATTTATAGTAATTGGAAGATCCGGAATATTTTGAAGAATATTGGATTTTCACTTTGGGATCAGCCAGCATGTCGGTTAACATGATTTCCTGCTTAGCCCCGCGGATTTTAATGCGGTTCGGATGTGTATACTTTAAAACATCATCCACTTCAAAAGAGGTCATGTAACGGGTGGTTCTTCCCGGGTATCCCATGATCATGGAATAATCGCCCTCTTTTACTCCTTTTACCGATACCGGCAAATAATATTTGGGTTTCAAAGGCACATTGTCCTTATTATAGTCAGTCGGATTGCCATCGGGCGACATGTAAATGCGGAAAACGGAGAAGTCACCAGTCTGACGGGGCCACATCCAGTTATCGGTATCGGCACCGAATTTGCCTACTGAACTTGGGGGAGCACCTACCAGGCGGATGTCGCGATATTGGGTATACACCAACAGGAAAAACTGGTTTCCACCAAAAAAGGAAGAAACCCTCGCGGAATGGAAACGGTCGCCTTTCACTTCCGACTGGATTTTCTGCGATTCGTCACGGATCGCCGCGTTGCGGTCTGCTTCGCTCATGCCATCATTCAACTTGGAATTGATCCGGTCGCTGACATCCGTTAAATAATCAAGAAACGTCACCGAAAGATTGGGTGTGGGCAGCTCTTCTGCCTTGCTCATGGCCCAGAATCCGTCGGCCAGATAATCATGCTCTACGGTTGAATGATACTGAATGGAAGCGTATCCGCAATGGTGGTTGGTGAGTACCAGCCCTTGCGGGGAAACCACTTCAGCTGTGCAGCCACCGCCAAAAATCAGGATGGCATCTTTCAAACTGGAATGGTTTAAACTGTAAATATCTTCGGCTGAAAGCTGGAGGCCCAGTTCAGTCATCTTGCCAATATTCAGCTTCTGGATAAGAGGCAGCAGCCACATACCTTCATCAGCCTTAGCCGATGTGCTGAATAACAAAGCAATACCTAAAAACAGAGATGTAAGTCTTTTCATAGTAGTATACAAGATTTATTTAATGATCGAAAGATAAGGAAAATCGGTAAGATCAATAGAAAGTTCAGTGAGTTAAGTAGGTGATTCCATACCGAAGTCGGGTATTCGGGTATTTTAATAGTCGCTCTAAAGCAAGCATTATGAAGGAAAATTTAATCAAGGGTATTGTTTGCCTGATCGTAAGCTTTTTCAGCAGTATCGCTTTTGCGCAGGATATTCTGGTACTCAACAGTGGAAAGGAAATTCAATCAAAAGTGGTGGAGGTAAATCCTTACCTGATCATTTATACCAGTTGGGAAAAGCAGGAGGGAACTCATTTCTCGATCGCCAAAACCGAGGTAAATTCAATCAAATTTGCGAATGGCTCTGTTGAGGTATTGAACAAGGTCACTCCGGTATCGCCGGGTACGTATTCGGACTCGAAAACGGAAAATATAAGCTTCTGGGATTAAAGTATCAGAAATAGGGTTCTTATCCGGCTACGTAAAGATTTTTTAGGATCCGCGGTGCATTATGGTATAATATGAATTAACTTTGCACCTGAATGACAACCATCTCACATAGCACCCTGCTGAAGGCTTACCGTTGCCTCTATAACTGCCTGATGGTTTGAGGCTTTTTGCCTGACACGTCACGATTTAAATGTGACCGGTGCCCAGTAGCCTGTCCACGCCCTTGAATTCACCACTCTCTTAACTTTTTTAACAATCTAACGATTTCCCAATATGAAACCGATGCATACCGCACCGTCGCTTACACCGGAACGTTCGCCTAACGCCGAGGGCAACTTTTATCTTCCCAATACCAGTGCGATTGGACCCGGAATGAATGCAAGGGTTCAACGTCTCCGCAAACTCAGTTTCGAAGCGGAGCCCTCCATTACCATCGAACGGGCCTTGCATCAGACCGCCTTTTATAAAGCCAACAACGGCAAGTATTCGGTACCGGTGATGAGGGCGTTGCAATTTCTGGATCACTGCGAAAGAAAAACGATTTATATCGGGGAAGATGAACTGATTGTAGGAGAGCGTGGTCCAAAACCAAAAGCGGTACCCACTTTTCCGGAACTGACCTGCCACTCGGTGGAAGACTTTCATGTGCTCAACACCCGCGACCAGCAACGCTATCATGTAGATGCCAATGATATCGGAATATATGAGAAAGAGGTAATCCCTTACTGGCAGGGACGCACCATGCGGGAACGGATCTTCGCTCATGTTCCAACCGAATGGAAGCAGGCTTATGAAGCCGGATTGTTTACGGAATTCATGGAACAACGGGCCCCGGGACATACGGTTCTCGATGGAAAGATCTATCGGAAGGGCATGCTCGATTTTAAAAATGATATCAAGATCCATCTCGATTCCCTTGATTACCTGAATGATCCGGAGGCAACCGATAAAGCTGAGGAACTTAAAGCCATGGATATCTCCTGTGAGGCAGCCATCGTCCTGGCTAACCGTCATGCACAGAAAGCCGGGGAAATGGCTCAGGTGGAGAAAGATCCGTTGAGGAAGGAAGAATTGC
Organism: Bacteroidales bacterium; assembly: GCA_038330665.1. GTDB lineage: Bacteria > Bacteroidota > Bacteroidia > Bacteroidales > UBA12481 > UBA12481. Next base: position 15,695 of record JBBQOG010000003.1, on the reverse strand, counting down.
TGAAAATTGCCGGGGTTTGCCGGTGGGTTCCGGCCCATGCACCCCGTACTTTCTGGGAGGCGATTCAGATGTACTGGTTCGTCCACCTGGGAACCATCACGGAACTCAATGGGTGGGATGCCATGAATCCCGGGCACTTCGATCAGCATCTGGCTCCTTTTTATGAAAAAGAGCTCGCAGCAGGTGCACTGACGCGCGATCAGGCAAAAGAACTGATTTCCTGTTTCTGGGTGAAAGTAAATAATCACCCGGCTCCGCCAAAAGTAGGTATCACCGCCAGGGAAAGCGGTACCTATAACGATTTTACCAATATTAATATCGGGGGTGTCAAATCAGACGGATCCGATGGGGTGAGCGAGGTTTCCTATATCCTGCTGGAGGTGGTGGAAGAACTTCATGTTCTGCAACCGGGTAATTCGGTGCATATCAGTACAAAAACCCCGGACCGGTTCCTGAATGCGGCCAGCCGTGTGATCAGGCAGGGACATGGGTACCCTTCCGTTTTTAACCCGGATGTGTATATCATGGAAATGGTCGGGATGGGAAAATCAATTACCGATGCCCGCGAGGGCGGATGCAGCGGGTGTATCGAGGTCGGAGCCTTTGGAAAAGAGGCTTTCCTCCTGACCGGCTACCTGAATGTTCCTAAAATTTTTGAAGTAACATTAAACCGGGGTACTGACCCGGTAACCGGAAAAACAGCCGGCCTGGATTGCGGGGATCCGCGGGATTTTCAATCCTTTGAAGAATTGTACCAGGCCTTCCTGAAACAGCTGAATTTTATTGTGGATCAGAAGGTTAAAGTCAGTAATTACATCGACCGCATGTTCGCAAAATATGCACCGGCACCTTTTCTGTCCGTGGTGATTGATGACTGCATCAAAAAAGGACGGGATTATTACAACGGCGGTCCACGATATAATACCAACTATATCCAGTGCACTGGTTTGGGTACCGTCACAGATAGTATGACGACACTCAAAAAACATGTTTTTGAGGATAAAACCTATACTATGGATCAGATTCTGTCGGCAGTCGCCGGAAATTTTGCCGGAGAAGAAAAACTAAGGCAGTTTATTCTTAACCGGACACCATTCTTTGGGAATGATGATGAATATGCCGATTCCATTGCGATCCGCGTGTATAACGATCTTTTCCAGACCATCGACGGGAAACCCAACACCAAGGGTGAAACATTCCACCTGAATATGCTTTCCACCACCTGTCATATCTATTTTGGCAAAGTAATGGGGGCCACACCTAACGGCCGGTTTGCCGGAAAATCAATTTCCGACGGAACTTCACCCTCGCATGGGAGCGATACACAGGGTCCGACGGCAGTAATCCGGTCGCTTTCCAAACTCGACCAGACCAAATCCGGCGGTACCTTGCTGAATCTGCGTTTCCTGCCGAGTTTGCTGAAGCGTGACCAGGACATCACCCGGCTCGGACAACTGATCCGGAGCTACTTTTCACTCGGAGGGCATCATGTGCAATTTAATATCGTGGATACCGCCACTTTAAAAATGGCCCAGGCGCATCCGGAAGAGTATAAAGACCTGCTGGTCAGAATGGCCGGGTATAGCGATTACTTTAACGACATGAACGAGGACCTCCAGCAGGAAGTCATCGACCGTACCCAGAACGAAGCCTTCTAAGTTATGAGCCCACAGCAGGCATTGATTTTCGATATAAAACCATTCTCAATAAACGACGGTCCGGGCATACGAATAACCATTTTCCTGAAGGGTTGTCCCTTGAGTTGTGCCTGGTGCCACAATCCGGAGGGAATTTCCCCGAATTTGCAAAAGCTCTATTCCAGGGCCAAGTGCATCGGATGCGGAACCTGCGTCGAAAATTGCCCTGTTAATGCACTGACTTTAACGCCGGAAGGGATTGTGACCCGTACCGATCTATGCGATTTATGCGGCATCTGTGCGGATGTTTGCCCGACAAAGGCGATGGAGATGTCGGGCAAAGAGATCTCGATTGAGGAAGTCCTGAAGGTGATCCGCCGCGAGACGGTGATGATGGATGCTTCCAGCGGTGGGGTCACCATCTCCGGTGGCGAACCCATGATGCAGTCGGAGTTTTTGATCAACCTGCTGGATGCACTGGGCCGGGAAGGTATTCACCGGGCAGTGGATACAACCGGTCTGAGTAAAACAGAGACCTTGCTGGAAGTGGCCAAACGGACGGATCTGTTTTTATATGACTTGAAAATGATGGACCCGGAAAGACATAAGAAATTCACCGGAGTCACCAATGAAAAGATCCTGGAAAACCTTCAGAAGCTGGCCGGGTCAGGTGCAGCTATTAATATCCGGATTCCTTTAATCCGCGGGGTGAATGCCGATGAGGCCAATATCTGGCAGACTGCGGAATTTGTAGCCTCACTGGCCGGTGAAAAGAAACTCGTGAGCCTGCTTCCTTATCACAATATCGCCATACACAAATACGGAAAGCTCGGACGGGAATATGACCCCATGGAAATGGAAGAACCTTCACAACAGGAAATCACCCGCGTAATAGAGATATTCAGCGAATTCGGCCTCGAAGCTCAGGTCGGTGGCTAATCAACCACGAAATTTCTTATCGTCTAATCGTCTTTACTTCTTTCCCTAGTAAAGTTTCTTATGGCACTCCGTGCAAGCCATTTCTGTCCAGGCATTATCAACGTCAACCGGGTGCTTGAATGCCAGATTGCTGTTAAATGGAGCCACTTCCTGACTGCCGGGAGTTCCCTGAACCATGATGTTGTGACAAAGGTTGCAGTCGCGGGAAATTACTTTTCCATCTTCGCTGGTATGTTTTCCGTTATGACACCTGAAGCATCCGTTGGCCTCAATGTGACCAATGTGATCCGGATAGGCTTCCCAGGTAGCTTTCATCTCCGGAAAGATATTTTTGGAATATCCGGAGAGCATGCCGGCGATGGCTTTGTCGATATCAGGTTTACGGTTGGCAAAAATATCAGGATACGTATTTTGATAATAGGATTCTACATATTTGCGGATCGTGTCCTGGGCAATCTCGCGGTTATCCCAGGCAGGAGTCAGAATGTCCATGGCTATTTTCTTAATCATGGGCAAGGTAACCGGGATTTCACCTGCTGAGATGGCATTATCCACAAATGTTCCCGGTGAGCGGTACTTGTGGGATGGACGGGTATGGCAATCCATACAGTCCATCGTACGCGGCTTGGTCGCACGGAAGGCTGAATCTGACAGGGGTGCCTCAGAATCCTGATAGATGGTGGTTATACCGGTCAGATTGTTTGTGCTTTTTACCCAGGGCAAGGCTTCCCGATCATCGGCGGGATCGATATATTCAATTTTAATATTCGGATTGATGTGCCAGTGAATTCCGGCCGTATTTCCTAATGCACTGTGATCTGCTGCAATCTTCATCCGCAGGTCGATATCCCATTCGGTATTAGCCGAATCTGCGAGGTAATGAATCTGGGAAACCAGTTTGTGAGAATAGAATTTTTCCGGCCAGTGACACTTTTCACAGGTTTCTCTTGCCGGACGCAAATTCGAAATCGGGGTTTCGATCGGGTGGGTATAGCTGTTGGTCATAACCGCCCATACCTGCCGCAGACCCGAAAGCTTGGACTTTACATACCAGCCTGCGCCTTCACCCACATGGCACTCCACACATCTGACATTGGCATGCTCAGAATTCTGATAGGCGACATACTCCGGTTCCATCACCTTATGGCAGGTGGTTCCGCAAAACTTGACCGATTCAGAGTAATTAAATGCTTCGTAACTACCTATACCCGTGAGAAATACCAAAATAACTGTTCCGATTGCAAAGATGAAGGTTGCATTGCGGTGCCGCCGGTCGGAGAAATCAATCAACCAGGGTTTACCATCCAGCGGCTCGAGCCCACGCTTCATTCTCCGCATTCTGCCAATCATTCCGATTGGGATCAGGATGAGTCCGAGTATCAGAAATGCCGGCAGGATGATGAAAGTGAACAGTCCCAGATAGGAGCTTCCCTGCTGATAGAAAAGGCTTAAGGTAAAGAAGAACAGAATAAACATCAGGCTGATAAACGCCACGATCGCACCGGTGATCGACAACCGGTTGTTAACGGATTTTGGTAATTTCATCGGTTAGGAATTTGCTCCGAAAATACAACATATATCGATATATGACTTTATTGACAATTATTAAATCAATAACGGCATCAAAAGTGATTGCAACTGAATGATTAATCGGTTGTTATCTTCATTTGCGACCGTCATTGCCGGAATGAACAATGGATTTTAACTTTTCAATCTGTGCAGGGGTTCCCAGAACAAAGATCTTGTCATCGCAAGTAATCGTTTCACTGGGCGAAGGATTATATACATAGTCTCCTTTAGCGGTTTTGATACCGATGATGGAGGCACCGGAGTCCGAACGGATCTGGAGGTCTCCGATCGATCCTTCGAGGAAGCAGGCATTTATTTCAGACCCGATAATCTCTTCCAGCCGGACCTGTGTACCGCCGAACAGCAGAATATTATCAATAAATTCTACCACATCCGGTTGAGCCACCAGCTTGGCCATGTGGATGCCCCCGAGTTTATCAGGCATGATCACATTGTTTGCACCCGCCCTTTTCAATTTCAAATCACTGTAATGGCCGGAAGCGCGTGAGATAATCGTCAGGTTGGGGTTCAGATGACGGGCAGTTAATACGACGAACGTGTTGTCTGCATCGCTTGGAAGGGTGGTGATCAGCGCTTTAGCGGTTCTAACCCCAGCTCTTTCCAGCACACTGTCCTGAGTGGCATCACCCTGCACGTATAGTTTTATGCCATCCTCTTTGATCCGGGTCATTACCGACTCTTTAGGCTCAATAACCAGGAAGGTTTCATCGTGCTGCATGAGTTCTTTACATGCCTGGCTGCCGTTTCGGCCATAACCGCATATAATCACATGATTATTAATGGTATTGATCATTTTATCGGTTTTTCTTTTTAGATAAATTTCTCTGAACCCGCCATCCATGATAAAACGGGTGAAAGTCGTAATCACATAGCCGAAGATCCCGAAAGAGGAGAGGATGAGGATGATGGTGAAAATCTTTCCCGCATCGGAAAGCTGATGCACTTCATTAAACCCCACAGTAGCGAGGGTTATTACCACCATATAGAGTGCATCCAGTAACGAGAAACCCTCGATGAACCGGTACCCGAGAATTCCCAGAAGAAGAACGGAGAGCAGCAGTAGGCCTGCTAAATAAAAGTCGTTCAGACCCCCGAGTATTCGATTAGGTTTCACCCACCCAAATTACAAAAAAATTGAGGAATTTTTCATCACCTCCACCATTGCCCGGTAATTTTCCAGTGCCTGGTCCCCTAAAATCCTCCCGTAGGGGGAAGCAGAGGGCATCAATACAAATCCCCGTCCGGAGCCACTCATTCCTTCCCTGAGCGCCATTCCAGTTGTTGTCAAAATAGACGAAATCAACAGGGGTTAGTGAGTATCCCGGTAAGAGTATACTGACGAATAATAGCAGAATTGACAAGCGCAAAAAAGAAGGTTTCATTGGCTTAAATACTTGTGACAGTATGGGACTAAAGTTGCCAACTTTTTTCGAAATTTTCCATTCTCTCTTACTCCGGCTTTCAATAGTCAACCATGAATTTCCTAAATTGGCGCCGTTAAACCGAGCCACATGAACCGTATAGCCAAATCCATTGCCATGACCTTCCTCATCCTGACGGGGTTATTGATTCAATCCGTTTATTCTCAAACGGAAGAAGAAACCTATGTATGGCCAAAAGATCCCTTGGTCATGCAAAATTTGAAAACCTGGCAGGGATATAAATTCGGGTTGCTGATCCATATGGGCCTCTATTCGGTTCAGGGAACCATCGAATCCTGGGGGCTTTGTCCGGAAGACTGGATCACCCGACCGGGTTATGATGACTATTATCAGTACGCCACCGATTACCGGAACAATAAATTGAAATTCAACCCGGTTCAGTTCAACCCGGAAAAGTGGGCCAAAGCTTTTAAGGGTTCAGGGGCAAAGTATATGATATACAGCACAAAGCACCACGATGGCTTTTGCTTGTATGACACCAAATTCACTGATTTCAAGGTGACCGATAAGGGAACTCCATTCTCGACAAACCCAAAAGCCAACGTATACAAGGAGATCATGAACGCCAGTCGCAAGGAGGGTCTCGCGGTGGGAGCCTATTTCTCAAAGCCCGACTGGGCATCCCCGTATTTCTGGTGGCCCTATTATCCGCCAAAAGACAGGAACCCGACATACGATATTACCAAACACCCTGACCGGTGGAGGAAGTTTGTGGAATACACACAGAATCAGATCAATGAAATCACTACCGAATATGGAAAGGTGGATATCCTGTGGCTGGATGGATGCTGGGTTATGCCTAAGTCGGCAATCACCAAGAAAGTGGAAGAGTTCTGCAAATATCCATTTGATATGGATATCAATATGAAATTGATAGCCGAAAAGGCCCGGAAATCAAACCCGGGAATGCTGGTCGTCGACCGATGGGTGCAGGGCGAATATGAGAATTACCTGACCCCGGAACAGAAAACCATAGACCGGGCTTCTACCGTTCCATGGGAAAGTTGCATTACGATGGGCGGAGCATGGGGATGGGTGCCAAACGATAATTACAAATCAACCCGTGAGCTCGTTCAATTGTTGGTGAAAATCGTGGCGAAAGGAGGAAATTTACTACTGGGAGTGGGCCCGAAAGGGACCGGTGAATTTGAACCTGCCGTATATGACCGGCTCGAAGGAATAGGTAAATGGCTGGCCGTTAACGGAGAAGCAATTTACGAGACGGTACCGGTCGAACCATTCCAGGAGGGGGCTGTCGCTTACACTGCCAAGGGTGATACTATCATTTACGCGATTTATATGCCCGGCAAAAGTGAACTCCACCTGCCTGAAACGGTCATTGTTAAAACAAATCTTAAGGGGAAACTTAAAGCTATTCTCCTGTCAGAAAACCTCGAACTCAAAAGTAAAATGACCCCCGCCGGCTTGGTGGTCACGTGGCCGCAGACCAAGAGGGTGATGCTGGCACAGCAGGAAGCAGTGGTTGTTAAGATTGTTTCAGGTGACTTGAAGAAGTGACGAGCGACAAGTGACATAAAGAGTCACAGAGGTTTCACAGAGAGCCACAGAGTTAAGTAATCTCTTCTCTAGCTGGAATGGTCTGCCACGATCCTCCATTCACCGTTGATCTTGCGCCAGAGTAAACTGAAGTGACCTGACAGGGTGTCTTTTTCCCTCACCTGGGTGTATTTCCCTATCTGGAACCACGCATCCTCGCTGATCTTGTCGAGGTGGATGAAATCGAATGTAAGCTGGCCCTGCTTCGCTTTGTCAGGATAACTTGCCTTGTATCTTTTCAAGGTTGCATCCCATCCATAAGTAATCCCGGTTTTGCCAATAAACTTCAGGGAATCGGAGTGCCAGTAATTGTGCATAAATCCATCAAGGTTCCCTTCGTTCCAATATTTCTGTGACTGTCGCATGGAATTCATAATTTCCTCTATCACCTCCTGATCGGGATCACTGCCGGATGATTTTAAGTAAAGTCCGAATTCCGAAATAGCCGGGCAAACAGGTGATTTGGTAATACGAAACCGAACTTTAGTGGTGGTCACCGGAGTGGTATGGATGATCCGGCAGGAACCAATCGAAGCTCCTTCGGATAGCATACGCCAGGAACTCCCTGTCCAGCTGTCTACTTCCCATCCTTCCACGCGCTGACCTAACGGCAGATACTCACGAAACCGGACCACATCAAAGGTTACCGGCTGGTCAAATTCGAAGACGATCCCCACATTTTTCACTACATCGTCGGTGGACCAATAGGTATCCTGATTGCCATCCACCAGATGGCTGGTTTCGAAGCTTGCATTGTTTCCGCGGATATTACCGGCGGTGATTTTGGCTTTTGCCGCCAGGTTAATTTTAAAGGTCTCTGAGAGAATCTTCCCGAATCCCGCAAGGGCCTCAGTATCTTCCTTGCAAAGGAGTCCACGGGTGTCGGGTGCCAGTCCGATATCCATGCCGGTGCCCCTTCCAACCGATTCCAGATAGATTTGCCATAATTGTTCGGGCGATTTGGGATGTTCTTTGGGATGATAAAACCACCCGTTTCTCAAAGGAAAATCGGACTCGGCCGGAATCCAGTATTTTCCGTCACGGTGCCCCGCTTCTCCTTCTTCATATTTGGTGTTTCCCGGCGTAGCGGGCATACTTTCATCCACCCTGTTTTTCGGGGTGAAAGTGGCCCAGCAGGTATCCTTTGCCCGGCCGGATTCATTACCCACCCAGCGGGCATCCGGACCGATATCGCTGAAAATCGCCGCATTCGGCTGTAGTTTCCGGACGAGCTTAAAAATCTTATCGAAAGGATAATAGGAGTTTTTGTCGATAATCCGTTTTTCGCGGGCACCGCCATAATACCCGTCGCCACCATTGGCCCCGTCGAGCCACACCTCGTAAATCGGACCATAATTCGTCAACAGTTCGGTCAGCTGATTCAGGTAATAGGTAATATACTCAGGACGGCCATAATCTTTGTTATTCCGGTCCCAGGGTGAAAGATAGACTCCGAATTTCAATCCGTATTTGCGACAGGCATCTGCATACTCTTTAACCATGTCGCCCTTGCCATCCTTCCAGGGGGAATTTTTTACCGAATAGGAATCATTGAATTTTGAGGGCCAGAGGCAAAATCCGCAATGATGCTTGGTGACCAGGATGAGCCCTTTCAAACCTCCCGCTTTTGCCGCGGCCGCTATCTGATCCGCATTGAATTCAGCCGGATTGAAATGAACGGCCGGTTCATCTCCGTAGCCCCATTCCAGATTCGCGTAAGTGGTGGTGGAAAAGTGAACCAGACCCATCAGCTCGGTCCGGTGCCATTGCATTTGACCGGCGTTGGGCAGTGGACCATATGGTTTCGGGGCTTCCTGTGCCCTCGACGGCTGCAAGGCCACTGACAACAGTAAGGTCAGGGCCAACAGCAGGTTTTGAATCTTTGGGTTCATATATGCAGTTTCTTGAATTAGATCTCCTTAAGGTGTATTTTGTCGCCGGGCCGGGTATCAAAGCTTTTCTTTTTCCCCAGATAATTCACGGTGCATTTCCCACCCTTTCCGGATACAAGGGTAACCTCACTCATTTTCCCATCTTTCCATGCCAGGTCCACCACGAAACCGCCCCGGGCAACCAGACCCCTGACTTTGCCTGTCGGCCAGTCGGTGGGCAGTGCCGGAAGAAGTACAATTTCTCCGGTATGGCTCTGCAGAAGCATTTCTGCAATGCCGGCCGTGGCGCCAAAATTTCCATCAATCTGAAAGGGCGGATGCAGGTCGAAAAGGTTCGGACTGGTGCATTTGGTCAGAAGTACATCGATCGCTTTTTTAGCATGATTACCATCTCCAAGCCGCGACCAGAGATTAACCAGCCAGGCGGCACTCCACCCGGTATGCCCTCCACCATTTGCCAACCGGTATTCCAGTGAATTTCTTGCAGCAGATTGCATGTCAGGTGTTTGTGAGGTGATTTGCCGTCCCGGATGAAGAGCAAAAAGGTGCGACATGTGCCGGTGTCCGGGCTCTGGTTCCGGAAATTCAACCGGCCATTCCATCAACCGGCCATCTGAACCAATTTTGGGCATCAGCAGATTATTACGGACCTCCTGTACCCTGGTCGTAAAATCGTCGTTTATGTTCAGAATATCAGAGGCTTCAAGAAGGTTGGTAAACAAATCCCAGATGACTTCCTGGTCATGAGAGGGTCCCATGGTCAGGTAACCAATGCTTCCGTCAGGAGCCTTAAATGAATTTTCCGGGGAACTGGCCGGTCCGGATACCCATTTTCCGGAAACCGGGTCCTTAACGAGCCAGTCGAGATAAAACTCAGCCGATTCTTTCATCACCGGATACACTCTTTCCAGATATTCCAAATCGCCGGTAAAGGCATAATGTTCCCAGAGATGCTGGTCCAGCCAGGCACCAGCTCCCAGATGAAGTCCCCAGCTGGGCCATTCACCGGGTGCTGTGAAACCCCACACATTGGTGATCGGGTGAACGACCCAACCGGCTGCCTTGTATTGGATGGCGGCCGTTTTCCGTCCCGGCATTACCAACGACTCGATCAGATCGGTGAGTGGCATCTGGCATTCGGATAAATTGGTCACTTCAACCGGCCAGTAATTCATCTGCACATTAATATCCGTATGGTAATCACAATTCCATGGTGTTTGAATCGAATTCGCCCAAATTCCCTGCAGGTTGGAGGGCAATGACCCTTCACGTGAGGAGGAGACGAGCAGGTATCGGCCAAATTGGAAATAGAGCCCGGTGAGTCCCGGATCCGATTTATTCTCCTTAAACCGGATCAGCCGCTGGTCAATAGAAGTAGTATCCATTGATTCACCCGGAGTTAAGTCAAGTGAAACGCGGTTCATCAGGTTGCTGAAGTCCTTTTTATGGCGATTCAATAACTCTTTATACGATCTGTGAAACGCATTTTCAAGGTGGTCCGCACTGATTTTTTCGTAATCATTGCCCTTATAGGTCGGGGGCTTAAGCAAATAATCCGTGGCAGCGGTAAGGAGGAGGGTTACGGAAGCGGCTTCCTGAACTGAAACATGGTCGCCCGAATACTCCACCGAGCCACCGCTATTCATGACCTTAAGCCTCGATATCCACTTCATTCCCGGACCGTCCATTCCGTTGTCCATCTGCCCCGACATATTCAGCTCGCCTTCCCGGGATGAGGTTGTAAAACGCTCCGGACGCGTGAGGCCAGCGGTGAAACTGATTCCGGTTTTACTATCAGAGGTCAGTCGAATGACCAGAACCTGGTCCGGAAAACTGGTGAATACCTCACGGGTATATTGAATGCCGTCCTTCTTATATTTTACCCTGACCACTCCATCGGCCAGGTCGAGCTCACGTGAATAATCTGTATAGGCTGTTTTTGACTCGAAATCCAGCCAGAGATCGCCCAGGGTCTGGTAACATCCGAAGGGAACCCGGGCACCATTCCCATGGCCTGAACCGGCTCCTTTGCAAATCTGGGTTTTTTCCGCAAGGATATGTGCCTCCTTATAGTTTCCTGTAAACAACAGGTTCCGGATGGAGTCGAGAGATTCATAAGCCATCGTATTATCATTATCTGCCGGTGAACCCGACCATAAAGATTTTTCATTCAATTGAATCCGCTCTCTATTCACATCACCAAAAACCATGGCACCAATACTTCCGTTTCCAACCGGAAGTGCCTTTAACCATTCGGCATCGTTCTTCCACCCGTTACTTCCATCCGGAACTGTAGCCAGGGCCGGGGTGGAATACCGGAGCATCAGGTCTTGATCTGTGTTGTCTTGCTTGCAGGAGGAAGCCAGGCATGCTGTTAACAGGGTGATAAGAAGCAGGTTGATTTTCATCTTGGTCAGCAATTTGAGAGCCTGATTTTACGAATTTCGCACCAAAGCCCCAAACGGGTACCCTAATAAACCGGAATAATTATTACGTTGCCCACCTTGATTTCATTGCCGACGCGTACCTGGTACCGGTAGGTTCCCTGTTCCAGATGACCTTTGTACGGAATTGTCATGGTGGAACCGGCCTGGACAAATCCCTCAAACACCTTGGATACCAGCTCGCCACTGGCTGTGTACAGCTCAAGAATGGCCACAGCAGCAACATCCATGGTGATCTTGAATGTGATCGGACCCGGCGATGGGTTCGGGTACACCATGATACTGAATCCCGGATTGAATTCGAGTGAAGCCTTTGCCGGATTCGGTGAAATCTGGAAGTTTTTGTTGTCTCCATCGAAGGTAACGGTGGCTTCAAAACTGCCGGGCTCCATGGATCCGGTCAGGGTTGTTTCAAGCAATGATACCGTGATGGTGGCGATCAGGTCCTTTCCGGATACCACCAGGGAAATGTCTGAATTATTGGTTACATCCCTTAGTTTCCGGTGTTCAACCTCGAAGGAGGCCGTGCGGGCGGCAGGTAAAACGTTAGAAATCGAGGCCCCATCATAAATAATAGCCGTGAGTGTCACCAAATCAGAGTAATGACTGAACGTTTTTTGATTTATGGTAAGCAAGGTTCCAACTTCTTTTGGGAGGATCGCAGCCTTTGCATAGGCAGTATCATTCACCGAGTAATTCATAAAGTCTTTGCCTGTCAGGGTAAAGCCAGTTCCCGTAACCGTTTTGTCAGTCCCCACATCAGGAGTATCGAAGTGTGCAATGCCGCCCGAATATTTTACGGCATCACCTTTTATCACTCCTGTTAGGTATCTCGATAATATGGTGGCCTGTGTGGTTCCGTCATACCAGTTGTCGGCAGCAGTGAAACTTCCGGTGACCGCCTTCGGCAGGATTATACCGGTATCTGCGAACTCAAAGCTTATTTCGTAGTTCTTGCCATTATTCCCGTCAGAGATCTTGCCTGTAGGATTCAGGATGATTCCGGTTCCGGCATTTTTGGTTTCAAATGCTTGAGTATACATACCCTGGTCATTGAATGCAAGACCCTCACGAACCACCGGAGTTTTATCCGAGGACAGGGTTCCATCGTAAACTTTTGTGTCTGCAACCGCAACCAATGTAACTGGTTTTGCATAGATCGTGAAATTTGACGGGTTCAGTACGAGTTTGTACTTCGGGCTAGCGGAAAGCGTACCGAGATTGATCGGATAAATCCCGACATTTTCTCCTTGTGTACGAGAAAGTGTACCCACCAGGGAATCTCCGGATTCAAGCGGTCGATCCAGTTTAAAGCGCAAAACAGGATCCTGCTCACCGTAAATCTTACTGGTATCGGATGTCACCGTTACTGTTATCAGTGTTTTATAAGTGATTTCAAAGTCATTGTACTGGTATTCGATCTGATAGTTATTTCCCAGTGTGAGGGTGCCTTCAAGAATCTTGTAGAACCCGGGATTCTCACCGGGAGCTCTTGTGAGCTTGCCTTTGAATTGGTCGCCGTCAATTAGTTCGGGAGAGTATGTGTAAGTGAATTCAGGGTCAATGTCACCATAAACTTTGCTCAGCCCGCAATCCGCCATCACCTCGATTAGTTTTGGCATGATATCACCGGTCGTCTGAGTGGTTGTGTTAAAGGCATACCGGTCTGCATCCGGACCGCTAAGTCGGATTCCACTAACGGTAATAATCTGGCCTTTACCTGCATTAACTGATTGGTAGGTAGCGGAACTGTAATCGATTACGATAGAATCTCCCGGCTGACGGTCGTCGGTTATCAGCACCATGGCAGCGGTGTTTCCATCGTATTCCTTGTTAAAACCAATGGCCCCGATTTGAAGGTTAAACTCTTTTTCAGATACGTTTAACCGAGCTTCACCACTGATGACCGATACTGCGCATTCTCCAGCAACCACAACCCTGTAATGCGCACCGTCCAGCGATACAGGCGGTGAGGTCAGGTGCAATGAATCGGTTCTGGATCCGGAATATATTCCTGAATCTGCAATATCGATGAATCCGGATCCATTGTTTACCTGCCACTGATATGTCAGGCCGGTACCCGTGGCATCTACGCGGAACCAGGTGCTGGCAGGATAAAGCAGCATACGATCGACAGGCGAGGTCACGGTCAGGGTATTCGACCGGATGGTAACAATGGTGGTTTTCACCAATCCTGAACATCCACCAGAAGCATTGAGGGTATACTGAATTTCGTAAATGCCTGGCAAACTGGTTGCAGGAGTAATGGTTCCGCTAACTGCGTCGAGGGTTAGACCTCCAGGCATCGATGTGAAAGTTCCGCCAGTGGTGCCGGTAAATTTCACAGGAACTGGATTCGATAAGTTGCAGATCACAGAATCAGGATAGGAAATGAGTGCCTCTGGTGCATCGCTGACCCTCACGAGGATGCTGTCGCTGACCGGACCGCAGGCGGATAGGACGGTGTATTTTACCATATGGGTTCCGGCTCCGGCAGTGGCAGGATCGAAAATGTTCCCGGTTACACCCGGACCGCTGAATGAGCCACCTTCCGGTGTGGCGGAAAGGGTGATTGCCGGCGCTCCGGTGCAGAGCGGGGAAACCATACTAATCGTGATGGTCGGCGGCGTGGTAATGGTAATGGTAATCGCTTTGTTCGTAGCGCACTGGCCAGCCTGCGGGTTGAAATTGTAAGTCCGGGTTCCCGGCGCGGAAGTGTTGATCATCGTTGGTGTCCAGATTCCGATGATATCATTGCCGGAAACAGTCGGGAGAGCATTCGCCGTGGCGTTCAGACAGAATTGGTCGGGCAAGTCAAACGTGGGTGTAACCTGCGGAATCACCTCAACGATCATTTTGGCAGACTGGCTACCTTGATTGGCATCCGGCGTAAAGTTGAATTCAAATGATCCTGCAAGAGAGGTGTTTACAAAGGTTGGATTCCAAGTCCCGGCAATCCCGTTGGTGGAAATAATCGGAAGGAATACCGGAGCTGAATTCAGACAGAGCGGCCCGATCGGATTAAATGTAGGATTACCCAACGCATTAATGGTGATATCCATGTGGGTTGGTAATGCACATTGTCCGGCAGTCGCAGTGAAAGTATACCGTTGGGTGCCGGCTATCGAAGTGTTAATACTGGACGGGTTCCAGGTACCGATAATGTTATTGGTTGAAACCGGCGATAACATTGGTGCTGCTGCATTTTGCCAAATCGGTTCAATCTGGTCGAAGGTTGGAAGCGTCGAGGGATTAATCACAATGTCCAGATTGAAAGTTTGACTACCCTGACCTCCAGAGGGGGTGAATACAAAGTGCAAGGTTCCGGCAGCTGAAGTCTCAATGGCAGCCGGCAGCCAGGTTCCAATGATTCCGTTGGTGGAAACCAGCGGCAGGGCCGGAGCTACAGCGTTTTGGCAGATTGGCCCGATCGGATCGAATGTGGGATTAATCAATGCATTAACGGTGATATCCATGCTGGTGGGTAATGCACACTGTCCGGCAGTTGGAGTGAAGTTGTACTGTTGGGTGCCGGCTATCAAAGTGTTAATAGTGGACGGGTTCCAGGTACCGATAATGTTATTGGTGGAAACAGGCGGCAGTGATGGGGCAACTGAGTTCTGGGCGAGCGGTCCGATCGAAGCGAACAGCGGGTGTACCTGCGGATTCACCAGCACCATCAGGGTATCGGTGGTATACCGATCGGTGGAATCCGGGGTGAAGATGAAACTGTAGGTTCCGGCGACGGCAGTCTCGATAGCCGCCGGCAGCCAGGTTCCGGTAATGTTGTTGATGGAAGTGAGCGGCAATGCCGGGGCTACAGAGTTCTGACAGAGCGGAGCGATCGGATCAAATTCGGGGTGAACGAGAATGATGGAGTTGATCAGAATGTGCATCGTGGTATCGGTGGCACACTGACCGGCATCCGGAGTAAAGCGGAAGCTAAAGGTTCCCTCGGCTGCAGTTTCGATAACGGCCGGGTTCCAGGCACCGGTGATGTTGTTGGTCGAGGTTAAAGGCAGAACCGGAGCAACTGAGTTCACCACCAGCGGGGCGATCTGGGTAAAGATCGGGTGTACCTGCGGGGTCACCAGCACCATCAGGGTATCGGTGGTATACCGATCGGTGGAATCCGGGGTGAAGATGAAGCGGAAGGAACCGGCGACGGCAGTCTCGATGGCCGCCGGCAGCCAG
>JBBQOG010000002.1:0-27193 GCA_038330665.1 Bacteroidales bacterium | reverse complement strand
GGTGGCATCATTACCCGTTCCACCGTTCAGGGTACCGCCGGCATCCTGTACAATTTTAAAAAACTGATCCTCCGGAACATTCTCTGACCGCTGGAACATGATGTGCTCAAATAGATGGGCAAAACCGGTGCGGCCCACGGTTTCGCGGTTCGATCCCACATGGAACTGAATCGTGAGGGCAACAATCGGATCCGAATGATCCTCGCTGAGAATAACATCCAACCCGTTATTCAGGGTATACTTTTCGTACGGAATGTTAAAATCCGTTTTGGTCTGTTTTGCGCAACCGGCCAGAAGCAGGAGAGCGAAAGCAAGCAGGTAAGTGAGTTTCTTCATCTTTATAGTTGGTTTTAAATTCAATTTCGAGCTTATAAATACAGGAGGGCAGGAGAGAACATCCGAAGTTCTTAAAGTCTTAAAGTCGTTACTTCCTGCCTTCTTTCCCTTCTACCCTATTTCTGTAATATAATCGCTTCCCCGAATCCCAGCGCCTTCAACGGGCTGGCCTGTGTGGCCGCATCACCGCTGATGACATAGTACATCTTATCAGGGTTAATATATTTCTGAGCCAGCGCCTTATGCTGTTCAACGGTCATGTTCCGGATGGTTTCCTGCTCCAGTCGCACATAATCTTCCGGAAGATTATACATGCTGATATCACCGAGCATGCGGGTCAGCGCATTCAGGGTTTCGAAGTCCAGTGCATAGGATTTGATCAGGTAATTCCGGGTCTTGGCCAGTTCCTCTTCAGGAATGCCGTTGCGGTACTCTTCCATCAGACTCTTGAATATCTGTGCCGACTCGAGTGTTGCCGAAGAGCGCACCATGGAACTGGCTGTGAACGGTCCGGGTATGTAGGAACCGCCGAAGGAGGTGCTGGCACCGTAGGTAAATCCTTTTTGTTCACGGAGAATCTGGTTCACCAGCGACAGGAAGTTTCCGCCCAGATGATCATTCATCACAGTGGCCGGGAAATAGTCGGGGTCCGACTGGGCGAGTGCCAGGTTTCCGATGCGGATCGTGGATTGCTTGGCTCCGGGAACATCAATAAAATAGATTACTGATTTCTCAAGCGGCTTCGGTAACGCATATACCGGGAACGCCACCACTTTTGCCGGCCACTTTGATGCCAGCGTGCCCAGGGAGCTCATGATCTTTTCCTTTGTGATGTCACCGGCAACATGAAAGTTCGCCACCGAAGGCGACATATTGGCCTGATACCAGTCTTTCAGATCTGCTATCGTGATGGTGGGCACGGATTCAAGCGTTCCGCTGGCACCGATGGAAAATATATGTTCAGGTCCATAAATTTTTTGCATGAAAGCTTCCGAAGCCAGTGCAACCGGACTGGCTTTCTGGCGCTTCAGGTTATTCATGACCCGCGTTTGGGCCAGCGCGAATTCGTCTGCATCCCACCGGGGCTCAAGCAACATTTCCTCCATAAGAGCCAGCGTGGCATCGAAATTCCGTATCAGGCAATTGGCACTGATGGAAATCGCCGTACCTGAGGATCCAATATTAATCCGTGCACCCAGCGCTTCAATGGCCTCCTCGAGTTCCTGAGGCGTCTTGTTTTTAGTTCCCTGATTCATGAGCGAAGCCATCAGGTTGGCCACGCCTGGTTTCTCCAATTTATCCAGATAGTGTCCGCCTTTTAAAACGAGGTTAAATTGCACAAGCGGCAATTCGTTCTGTTCGATACCCCAAACGGCCATACCGTTCTGCAGTTTATCGCTCCAAACAGTCGGAATGGTAACCACCGGCTCCGGGCCATCCAACGGAATCACCGTGCGGTCGAAGGCAGTCGGAGTCTTTACAATTTCCTCGTCAGCCGACTCATCAATAGCCACCTGTGTAGCCGTCAGGATATCCTCCTCCTTAACCCCGGCCGGCACCGATCCTTCGGCAGCGAGATCGGTCATCCCTTTCGGAACAAAGCTGGTAGCCAAATAGGGTTTCCCCTTGATATACTTTTCATATACCCGGATGATATCCGCTTTGGTCACCGCTTTTGTTTTTTCCAGATCGGTTTTATAATAATCGGGCGATCCGGCATATTCATTATACTGAGCCAGCTGGAACGATTTCCCCAGCACGCTGCTGATGCCGTTATAAAATCCCGTTTCCAAACCGGCCTTGATGCGTTCCACGTCGGCCTCGGTGAAACTTTCGGTTTCAAACCGTTTAAATGACTCGAAAACAGCTGCTTCCACCTCTTTCAGGCTCACTCCTTCGTTGGCGGTTACGGTTACCGTAAAGGCACCGGCCACTTCCATGCTGCCGTTATCTGCACGCGGACTGGTCGCCAGTTTTTTCTCCTTTTCAATAACCTGATACATCGGAGCCTTTTTTCCCCGCGAAAGCAACTGACCCAGATAATCCAGCGCATAACTATCGGGACTGTACTGTTCCACCGTCGGCCAAACCATCGTAAGCTGGGCCGCACGGGCAAAATTATCCTCGTGATAGAGCTTCTTCGTTTGGGTGAAGGAGACCGGATGCGGGGTGGGATCCGCCAAAGTGGTACCCGGCTTTATTTCACCGAAGTACTTTTCAATCAGCGCTTTGGCTTCGGATGGAACAAAATCCCCTGACAGCACCAGGGTGGCGTTGTTCGGAACATAAAAGGTGTCGTGGAAAGTTTTGGCATCCTCCACGGAGGCTTTAAAAAGATCATCCATTTCACCGATCACTGTCCAGCTGTAGGGATGTCCTTCCGGATACAGGTTTTTGGAAATTACCCAATCGGTATATCCGTACGGAGCATTATCCTCGTACTGCCGTTTTTCGTTCTGAACCACGTTTTGCTGTATGTTCAACGCTTTCTTGTTGATGGCATTCGTGAGAAAACCCAGACGGTCGGACTCCAGCCAAAGCACTTTTTCCAGTGCATTCTTCGAAACCACCTCATAATAAGTAGTGGCGTCGTTCCCGGTACCTGCATTCGACGAACCACCCGCATCCTGGATGATTTCATCAAACTGACCCAGCTTGACATTTTCTGAACGTGAAAACATAAAATGCTCAAATAAGTGGGCAAAACCGGTTCGGCCTTTGGACTCGCGGCCCGATCCGACATGGAACTGAATGGCATACGCCACGATCGGATCCGAATGATCCTCATGCAGGATCACCTGCAGGCCATTGGCCAAAGTGAACTTTTCATACGGGATATTCAATTCCGTTTTCGGTTGCTGCGTGCAACCGGCCATCAGCAGGGTGGAAAAAATCGTCAAATAGATAAGTTTTTTCATTTTGGTCGTTGGTTAAGTAAATTCAATTATCAGATTCGAAAAAAGAAGGAGGAGCCATGGCTCCTCCCCTACAGACACCCATTGGGGAATGTAGGGGAGGACCCGTGGGTCCTCCCTTTTTGGTCTAAGTGCGTCGCACCCTCGGATCGGTAAACACATCATTCTCATCGGTGCTCGAGGAGGAAAATTCCGATACAATGCATCCATCCGGTCCGGCCTGGAACCAGTGCAGCGTGTTTTTCGGGATGGTATATTGCTGGCCGGGCATCAGGGTAATTTCGTTCCAAACCCGAAGATGGGGCAGATAGGTGTCAGGAACGCGCGCTTTCGGGTTCGCTGAAGCCTCCCCTTCAGTATAAAGGTAAACTTCGCCCCATCGGCATCGAAAGGTTTCCATTTTTCCGGGGTTGCTTTGCGATACTATCGGATGGCGGTGCTCCAGGCAGATCTGCCAGGGGAACATAACCAGCTCCTTGGCACAATACCGGTCGTTATTGATGTATTGAACCACTTCGAGCCCGACACGTTCGATGTCGCCGACTCCCAGGTCGGCCACCTCGATGTTTTGTTTTTCTGACTCAGTGAGAACAATTTTTGCCCCTTCGAGCATTTCGATGGTGCGAAGGCGGGCATTGGCGATGGTTGATTGGTCCATAATTTTAGTGACAAGTGACGAGTGACAAGTATTCGTGACGCGAAACGCGTGATGCGTGATGTGGAATTCAAGTCACTTGTCACTCGTCACTCGTCACTTATACAAGAAGGGAAAGGTAAGAAAGCCACCGCACAATACCGAAGGTCAAAAAGTTAAAATTTGTGAAATTGGATTTTGCCAAATATTTGAGCAATTTCACGGCAAAACCCAAAGCTATGAACCTTCGTTGGATTGACCTGACAATTGTGATCGTTTACCTGGTGATGGTGGCGATGGTGGGCTTTCTGATTCGTAAGAAAGCTTCATCGGGACTCGAAAATTATTTCCTGGCCGGCCGGAACCTGCCCTGGTGGGTGCTCGGCATCGCCGGGTGCTCGAGCTACATCGATATTGCCGGAATCATGGCATTGGTTGGGGCCCTTTTTTATCTGGGCCTGAAAACCATATGGATGACCAATATCTTCTGGGGGTGGTTCGCGATGGCCGGCTATATGGCTTTTCAGGCCAAGTGGATCCGGCGCTCCGGAGTGATGTCGTTTGCCGAATGGAATGAAACCCGGTTTGGCAAGGACCGCGATGCCGAAATGGCCCGCCTGGCCTCGGCCATTTTCCTGCTGGTGCTCATGGTATTTAACCTGATGTATATGGCCGTGGGCATTGGCAAATTTGCCGAAGACTTTTTTCCGCTGGAGCGTTGGCAGACCACACTGATTGTTTTTGCCGTAGTGGGAATATACGTCACCCTCGGGGGTTTCTATGGCGTGGTCATCACGGATATCCTGCAAACCATACTGATTACTATTGGTGCGATCGTGATGATTGTAATGGTCTTTACGCAGGGAATTGGAACCGATCTTGCTGCTTCAAAACCGGAAGGTTGGAGCTCACTGGGTTTAACCTGGCACCTCTGGCCCGGGTATCTGGAATCCACCCCGGCGGCCTATCAGCATTTCAACCTGTTCGGACCCCTGATGATCATCGGGTTCACCTGGATGATGTTTCGCGTGCTCGCCGGTCCGAATGTGTGGGATTTTCAGTTTTTCCTGACCACCCGCACCCCCCGCGATGCCGCTCTGGCCGGTGGAATGTGGACCGCCATGTTTATCCTGAGGTGGATCATAGCGATCGCGTTTCTTCTGTTTGGCATATCCATCCTGGGCAATTCGGCCAATATCGATGGAGAAAAAATTCTCCCCATGGTGATCTCCCGGCTCCCAATGGGGGTAAGCGGACTCTTTTTGGCGGTTATGCTTGCGGCACTGATGTCCACCCTGGATGCCATGATCAACGTTACCGCTAATGTGGTAACTAACGATATTGTAAAAAGATATTTCCTTAAAAACCTTCCCGAGAAACAAGTGATCCGCATCGGGCAACTGGCATCCGTCTGTGTCCTGTTATTGGGATTTGCCTTTAGTCTGGCTTTTGAAAATGTGATCTCTGCCTGGGAAACCATGATCTTTGTTGTGGTAACCATGATCCTGGTGCCGGCAACCATGCGCTGGCACTGGTGGCGCTTCAGTGCAAAGGCATTTGTTTGGAGCATGGTCGCCACGGCCCTTTTTATTGCCGTTCAGAAAATATTCTTCGGATCCATTTCAGGAACCAATTCATTGGGTATTAATACGGTATGCAGTCTGGTCATCACAATAGTCATCGGTTTCATGGTGAAACCCACCGACCGGCAGATCCTGGTTAAATTCTACAGCAAGGTAAAACCATTCGGTTTCTGGGGCCCCATCCGTAAAGAGGCTGTCCGGCAAGGCCTGATGAAACCAAACGACCGGGAGCCTATGTGGGATGCCATCAACGGACTGATCGCGCCGGTGTTCCAGTTTATCATTGCACTGCTTCCGTTTTATTTGTTCCTCCGGAAATGGCCGCAATTCTGGCTGGTTGCCGCATGTCTTGCGGTGGTAACCATCGTCCTTTACTTTACCTGGTATAAAAACCTTCCCTCCAAAGATGAAAAATAAGGTTCACCTGATCTGCAATGCACATCTCGACCCCGTCTGGCAGTGGCGTTGGACCGAAGGTTGTTCGGAAGCGCTCGCCACCTTCCGCAATGCGGTGGAAATCCTGGAAGAATACCCCGAACTGATATTCAACCATAATGAAGCCATTCTGTATCAGTGGGTTCAGAAATATGACAAACGATTATTCATCCAGATAGGCCAACTGGTGGATCAAAAAAGGTGGTTTATCGCCGGCGGATGGTTTCTCCAGCCCGACGTAAACCTTCCCCCTTACGAAAATCTCGTCAGGCATATCCGGTTCGGCCGTGACTATTTCAGATCCGAATTTGGTGTGGAACCCAAGGTGGCCTATAATTTCGATTCGTTTGGCCACCCGGCAGGGCTCCCCAAATTACTGCGGGATTTTGGTTATGAGCTCTATATCCACCAGCGACCAGAAAAGGAATTCCTGGAATTACCCGACAGTTTGTATCAATGGAAAGGATTGGATAATAGCATCATACCAGCCTATCGTATTGAAATCGGCCTTTATCATACCGAGCGGAAAAACATCCATCAGCGACTGACCGAAGCCACGGAACTGGCCCTCCGGCTCAAGCGGGATGTGGCCCTTTTCTGGGGCCTGGGCAATCATGGCGGCGGAGCCACGCGTATAGATCTCGACCGGATACGGGAATTTACCAAAAACGAGCAGCGGGTCGATTTCCTGCACAGCACCACCGATCGGTTTTACGAGGCCATCAAACCGTTGATCCCCAGCCTGCCTGTTTACGAAGGCAGTCTGCAACGCGTTTTCACCGGATGCTACACCTCACTGTCCCGGATCAAGCGGAAAGCGATCGAGGCCAGCGCCGCCGCAATTCAGGCGGAGGCGCTCGTAGAGACGCATAATAATGCGTCTCTACGTGATGTTTGGCACGATATTCTGTTCAACGATTTTCATGATATTCTGCCCGGAACGTGCACCGAGCCGGCCGAGCAGGATGCACTCGACCTGTACGGAAGGGCCCTTGAGAATATCCGGCGGCTCAACATGGGGTCCATCACCGCCATCAATCAGGCAGCGGAGCCTCTGAAAGCCCATATTCCGGTTACCGTATTCAACTCCAACGCCGGTCTATCCACCTTTCCGGTGGAATTCGAATGCATGAGCGATTACCGTCCCTTCTGGGAAGGGGAATGGGTTCTGAAGCTGTACGACCGGCAGGGCAAAGAAATTCCCTGCCAGGAGGAACAACCAGGGGCCCGACTGCCCTTCCACCGCTGGCGCCGGAAAATCAGCTTCCTCGCAAAAGATTTGGAGCCCGGGGTACACCATTTTTATTTAAATCCCGTAGAGACGCATAATCATGCGTCTCCAATCGAATCCCGGTCAGAGACGCAGCCCCACACAACGCCCCTCCAATTTATCGTCGTCCCCGACACCGCCGATTCCTGGGGCACCGATACCTGGTCGTGGCGCGAAATCGCCGGTAAATTTGAACCGGTTCACGAAGAACGGGTAATCGAAACCGGACCGGTCCGGACGATTGATGAAACCACGCTGTCTTACCATCACAGCAACATTATTCTACATCGCATCACCTATCCAGATTGGCCCGTTACAGAATACAAAATCCGGATCCAGTGGAACGAACCGCAGAAACGCTTGAAAATCGCAATCCCCACCGGCATGCAAAATGCCACCCTGATAGCCCAGATCCCCGGTGGGTCCGAAATCTTCCCGGCCGACTCCCAGGAACACGTGCACGGCACCTACCTGACCATCTATTCCCCTCAAAAAGTTGTCATCCCGACGAAAGTCGGGACCCCGTCCCTTACCGCGAATGCTTCAGTCGGGACCCCGTCCCTTACCGCGAATGCTTCGGTCGGGACCCCTTTGCTAATCGCGAATGCCGAAGCGGGCGCCGTGCCGGCGCCCCTAAAAGAACATTTCGCATCAGGCGTCTCGCATCACGCGTCACGCCTCTGCATCGCCCACTCCGGCCTCCATGGCTTCGATTTCGATGGCCATGAAGTCCGTCTATCCGTCCTGCGCAGCGCAGCCTATTGTCATGAGCAGGGCTACAACCTGGATAACGGCCGGTCGCATAAGTTCATGGACATGGGAATACATGAGTTAAGGCTGGCGGTTTGGTCAACCCCGACAGAGGATGCGGCCAATGTGGCTGAATGGCTGAATGCGCCGCCACTGGTATGGGCACATCTGCCGATCGGATAAACCCAAACCAACCACAAAACCGCGGCAAAATATTCAAGTTGCGACAGTTAGACTGCCCTAACCCGTTGTTTTCTCTTATCTTTACCATCTAAAATTATCCCTATGACCATTCGGCTGAAAACTCTGTTCCTGATCGTTCCGGCTCTCACCGGATTGACCTTGTTCGCTCAGGTGAAACCCTTTATCGAGGTCAACCGGCTGCGAACCGAGTACCAGTCCGATCCGGTCGGAATTGATGTCACCCAACCCCGATTTAGCTGGGAGATCAAGGCAAATGTCAGAAACCTGAACCAAACCGCGTATGAACTCCGCGTGGGTCTGTCGGCGGAGAACCTTGAGAACAGAGAGACCCCTTACTGGACCACCGGCAAGGTATTGTCGGATGTTAGCAATCAGATAATCTATGAAGGACCCGCGGCCGAATCCGGGAAACGCTATTACTGGACCATCCGAATCTGGGATAACCAGAATCACATCACCGATTGGTCGCCCGTGGCATTCTGGGAAACGGGACTGCTGAACAAATCGGATTGGAAAGCTTCCTGGATTGAACCCGTGATGACCGCCGATGCCCGGGTTGAAGAACCCTGCCCGCTCATCCGGAAAACATTCAAACTCAAAAAGGCAGTCCGGTCAGCCCGGCTCTATATCACCTCACACGGTATCTATGAGCTGGAAATCAATGGCAAAAAACCGAACGGCTGGTTGTTTACCCCCGGATGGACCAGCTACAATAAGCACCTGCAATATCAGAGCTATGACCTTACCCCGATGCTTCAGACCGGAAACAATGCAATCGGTGTGATCCTGGGCAATGGTTGGTACCGCGGCGATCTGGGCTGGAGCCACAATCGGAATCTGTATGGAAACCAGCTGGGCTTGCTGGCCCAATTGAATGTGGAGTATACCGATGGGTCAAAGGAGGTGATCAAAACAGATAAAACCTGGAAATTCGCAAAGAGTGCGATCCTAATGTCCGAAATCTATCACGGGGAAAGATATGATGCCCGCCTGGAAATACCCGGCTGGAGCACCCCGGAATTTGCAGATGCCGGCTGGAAACCGGTGGTCGTCAAAGATTTTAGTCTCGATAATCTGGCTGCCCAAAGCGCCCCACCGGTTGAACGGATGGCGGAACTCACCCCGATCCGGATTTTTACAGCTCCCAATGGGGACACACTCGTGGATATCGGCCAGAATATGGTCGGCTGGATACAAATGAAGGTGAACGGAACCGCCGGACAAAAAGTTACCCTTCGTCATGCCGAAGTGCTCGATAAAGACGGCAATATGTATTATGACAACCTCCGGGCGGCTAAACAGACCATCGAATACACACTTAAAGGAGGCGGCGTGGAAGTATATGAACCACACTTTACTTTTCAGGGATTTCGGTTTGTAAAGGTATCCGGATTTCCTAAAATGCCGGATATTGAAGATATCATTGGAATAGTAATCCATTCTGCAATGGATTTTACCGGCGAATTTGCCTGCTCCGATCCGATGATCAACCAGTTACAACACAACATCCAATGGGGCCTGATGGGCAATTTCCTGGATGTTCCCACCGATTGCCCCCAGCGCGACGAGCGGCTGGGCTGGACAGGCGATGCACAGGTTTTTGCTCCCACTGCCTGCTACAACCGCGATGCCGCCACCTTTTACACCAAATGGCTAAAAGATATGGCCTTTGATCAGTTGCCCGATGGCCGTATTCCCCACGTGATCCCCGACATCCTGAAAGATGGGGGGTCCACCGGCTGGGCCGACGCCTGTGTCATCGTTCCCTGGACCGTTTACCGGCAATATGGTGATACCAGAATTCTTGAACAACAGTATCCTTCGATGCAGGCATGGATTAATTATATGAAGACCCGTGCGGGCAGCAGCCTGCTCTGGAATAACGGGGAGCATTTCGGCGACTGGCTGGCCTTTGCCTCAAACCGCTCGGATTATACCGGGGCCACCACCGATAAGGACCTCATTGCCACGGCATACTTTGCCTGGTCCACCAAATTGGTGAGCCAGATTGCCGGGATCCTCGGTAAACCGGAGGATGCAGCCGCATACCATGAATTATTCAATAATATACGTGCTGCCTATCAGAAGGAATTCGTAACCCCTAATGGCCGGCTCTCATCAAACACCCAGACGGCCTATGTCATTTCACTCGCATTCGGCCTGGTACCCGATGCTCAGCGCGACAGTGTGGCCGCAAGGTTAGCGGCCGATGTCCGTTCGTTCGGTCATGTCACCGCCGGATTTATCGGCTCTTCACTGGTGAACCCGGTACTATCAGCATTCGGATATGATGACCTGGCCTATATGCTCCTCACGCGCAAGGATTACCCCGGATATCTGTACCCGATCACCAAAGGCGCCACCACAATCTGGGAACGCTGGGACGGAATCAAGCCCGACGGAAGTTTCCAGGATGCCGGAATGAACTCCTTTAACCATTATGCGTACGGTGCCATTGGCAACTGGATGTACAACCAGGTGGCCGGAATCCAGGAAGATCCTGTGGTCCCGGCCTATAAAAAACTAATCATCCGCCCCGTGCCAGGCGGAGGGCTCTCCTGGGTACGCGCTGAGCATCAGTCTATTTACGGTATGGTGAGGTCGGAATGGAAAACCGAAACCGGCAGCCTGACGATGAAAGTCACCATTCCTGCCAATACCACCGCCGATGTGTATGTAAAAACCAACGATCAGCAAAAAGTGACCGAAAGCGGCAAGCCCGTTTCCGTTTCTCCGGAAATCCGATTCCTCCGGATGGATAAAGGATATGCTGTGTACCAGGTTGGATCGGGAAGCTATGAATTTATGACGAGTGACTAGTGACAAAAGGCAGAGGGCAGAAGGCAGAAGGCAAAAATTAGTAAAAAGACCAAAGAAGTAAAAAATAAGAATCACTTCATTATCAATTTATTACATGCTCAACTTAATTCCTGTTTCCTATCTCTTAGGACTAATTTTTGCCTTTTGCCTTTTGCCTTTTGTCACAGCCTCACCCCATCCCTTACCAAGCAATCTTGCAACCACTGAAACACCCCCACCATGGACCCCTACATCGAAATACAAAACCTGAGCAAACACTACGGGCCAATCCGGGCGGTCGACAATCTGTCGATGAAAGTGATGCCGGGAGATATCTATGGTTTCCTCGGACCCAACGGCTCGGGTAAAAGCACCACCATCCGGATGATGCTCTCCCTGATACGCCCCACATCAGGACAGATTCTCCTGTTCGGACGGGACCTGGCCACCGACCGCTATAAAACCCTTAGCCGGTTGGGAGCCCTGGTCGAGAAACCGGATTTCTATAATTACCTGTCGGCCCGGAAAAACTTGGAAATTCTGGGAAAACTCTCCGAGATCGCCAACCTGAAACACCGGGTGGATGAAGTGCTGGAACTGGTCGGGCTGCTTTCGCGAGCCACCAGCACGGTGCGAACTTTTTCCCTGGGCATGAAACAACGGCTAGGCATTGCACAGTCGCTGCTACATAAGCCGGACCTGATCATCCTCGATGAACCCACTAACGGTTTGGACCCGCAGGGACAAAAGGAAATCCGCGACCTGATCCGTCTGTTGAACGAGGACAAAAAAATTACCATCCTCATCTCGAGCCATATTCTTTTCGAGGTGGAACAGATCGCCAACCGGATGGTGATCATCAACAACGGGAAAGCGCTGGTAGAAGGAAATGTTCAGGAACTCGTGAACAGCCAGGACCGCCAGGTGGCCTTTGTCCTGTCGGATACCGCCGCAGGTATGGACGTGCTGAAAGAAACCGCCTGGGCCGATAGGATCATCAAAAGCGACCCGGAACGGATCTATTTTAAAATCAACAAGGAAGAAATACCGGAACTCAACGCCTTTCTGGTAGGCCATCAAATGCAGATTTTTGCGGTGGAACCCGTACGTTCATTGGAGGAATTCTTTTTACAAATTACTGAAGATGAGAAAACTAATTAGCATTGAGCTATACAAAATATTCAGCAAGCCACGCACCTATATCGGGTTTGGGGCTATTGTAGTCATTGTTCTGGCCATCGAATTTGGAATTCGTTACGAAGGCGATACCATGATGGGAATGATCATTCAGAACATCAAGGACCGATTTGTTTTCGAGGGCAACATCATCAATCTGTATCTGGTTTCCTACCTGATCCTGAATACCCTGTGGATTCATGTTCCGATACTGGTGGCGCTGGTTACCGGGGATATGCTTGCCGGCGAAGCGAATTCGGGCACCTTCCGCCTGATTCTCACACGCCCCATCAGCAGGGTGCAGCTGGTCCTGGCCAAATTTATCGCCGGTTGGCTGTACGCCGTCATGCTGGTAGCCGTGATGGCCATTCTCAGCATCGGGATCGGTCTGCTCCTGTTCGGTCCGGGCGACCTGATGGTGGTCACCAACAAGGTAAATGTATTCAGCGCCAACGATGTGCTCTGGAGATTCGGCGGGGCCTACGCCTACGGGATTCTCAGCATGACCACAGTGGCTTCCCTCTCCTTCCTGCTATCTGCGTTCGCCGATAACTCCATCGGACCCATTATCGGCACCATCGCCCTGATCACCGGAATCACCATTATCAGTACCGTGGGTGCCTCCCTGCTCGGACCGGTCAACCAGTATATGTTTACCTCATACCTGCCCTCCTGGCAACTGTTTTTCCAATCCGGCGACGGCCTTTCCTCCCTGGGTCACGCCATTCTGGTTCAGGTCATATACATCGTGGGTTTTCTGTCCATTACCATTCTCTATTTCAGAAAAAAAGATATCCTCAGCTAACATGAGAACAATAAAACTTGTCCTGCTGATTCTGGCAGGAGCCCTGCTCCAACCCAACCTCTCTGCACAGGACGCAGAAACACTGCTTAAAGCCGTAGGAGGCAACATGGACCGGATCAGTCATTTCGAAGCCGATGCCCTGGTGAAGGTCGATGTGGACTTCATCAATATCAAGGACCGGAAAATGAAAGTGAAATTCGACAGTCCCGATAAATTCACTTTTGAGGCGGAAGGACTGGCCCTGCTCCCCAAGAACGGCATGCAGATGGATTATCTGAAGCTTCTGAAAGCCAAATATACCGCCATTGATGTCGGGGAAGAAGTTATCGCCAACGTTAAAACACGGATCGTTAAGGTGATACCCGAAGCCGAAGACTCCGACGTGATCCTGGCACAGCTCTGGATCGATCCCGTGCTGAACCGGATCATGAAAATGAAAACCTTTACCCGAAAATCCGGATCATATACCATTGATTTCAAATACGATAACAAATTCAGACCTCTGCCTGATATCCTCACCGTCAGCTTCGAGATCAACAACATGACTTTCCCCACTAAGGCGATGAATGAAATGATGACCAAAGGACTGCAGAAACCGGATTCGATACCCAAAAAGGCAACGGTTATTGTGCAGTATTCGAATTATAAGATCGTTAATAAATAAATGGTTGAAGTCGGAGATTCCAATTCAGAATTTCGAATTCCTCCTTCCCCTTTACCAGTCTTTTTCTGTCTTCATCGTCACCACCATAACCACCGGATTATCCTCCTCCCGAAGGCGTGTCGCAAAACCTTGCAATTTTTCCCTCAAATCAGGGCGAGTCACCTGCACCGTCGGTTCCTGATGCTCTTTTAAGCTGTTGAGTAGTTCTATGGGAGAAACCAGATTCGAATAATAAGTATCTCCCTGCTCCTCACCTCTCTGAAGGCTAAGTTTGAGTGGTGATCCTCCGTCGAGGTCATTGGTTATTAAGTTCAAGCCATAATTACCCATCAGTTCCTGAAGCATATACCTGGCTGTCCGGTCCTTTTTGTCATAGACCACCAGCCCTGACTTGCCGATCGCATTGGTGGTGATGAACAGGTAACGGGCGGTTTCGGCACCGGGTCTGGCCATTATATAATTGTCGAGTTCCTGGCTGAACCGGCTGACGTCTATACTGATTTCAGGAGGAAACCTGCCGGGGCCGACCTGCATGATCCAGCGTGGCACCCACGACCGGTCGTCCACCAGACAATAGGTTGTATCGAAGGGATTTTCATTGAAAAGCAACTCATTATCCGTTTGATAACAATTCGCAGCAATCACCCATCCGGCTCCTCTGGGCCTGCCGGCATAAACCGGAATCGTTTTGACCAGGGAACCCTCCTCTGTGAACCACTCCACCCGCGCAGCATAGGCAGGATCGGGATTCTCCGATAAATAGAAAACTCCGATCCTTCCCGATTCGTCCAGGATTACATCTATCGCTTCAGGTCCGACCTGAAAAACCCCAAGATACTTGCCGTCCAATCCATAGGTGAGTACACGCTTCGTGTCAGCATCCAGAATGTAAATCCGTTCGCCCTTTTCATTGATCACGTACCGGGATCCGCTGATATATTCGAGCGGGCCCTTCCCTCTGCTACCGATACCCCTCAAAAAGTGGCCATTCCGGTCGAACAGTTTCAATCCCCCCGAGTTTACGGCAATATAGTTTTCTGTGATGGTCACCCGGAGATTATCCGGATCTGCCAGCAGACATTCCTTACTGGTTTCCAGTGGAATATACTCGATATCGGTTGCTATCGAGGATAGCAGAATCTTTTCCGGTTTATCCCAGATAGCCGAGAGGTCGACGATACGGGGATCAATGGGTTGTTTTTTTACGGCACAGGATGGCAGGAGAATTGCAGTTAACATAAGAATAATTGATATTAACTTCTTGATTTTCATATGATTAACTTGATTAATTTGAAACGAGGAGGGGGCTAATGAGGAACGAAGTTAGAGATTCCAATTCAGAATTCCTACTTTATTATATCACCTTCTTAACCCACTTGAATCCCCTGAATGGCGGATACTTAACCGGCAAGTCAAACCAGGTGGGTGTACTTAAAATGGCACGCTCGTTACTGAACGCCAGGAAGCTTCCGTGACCGTGGTACCTGCCTTGGCCACTGTTGCCCACGCCGCCGAATGGCAGGTAGTGGTTGGCAAAGTGCACCACCACATCGTTCACACATCCGCTGCCAGAGGTGGTTTTATCGAAAACAGCACGAGCCCGGGTGGTGTTGCCGAAATAGTAAAATGCCAGGGGCTTCTCTGTTGAGTTGACGTAAGCGATGGCTTCATCGATATGGTCGAACGTCAGAACAGGCAGCACCGGACCGAAAATTTCTTCCTGCATGATCGGGTCATCCGGCCGGATATCATCAATCAAGGTAGGTCCGATATATTTCGCCTCACGGTCCGAATCGCCGCCATAAATGATATTCCCGCTTTTCATGAGCCGCTCCACCCGCTCAAATGCCGCAGCATTCACAATCCTGGGAAAAAACCGGCTTTTGCTGATATCCTCCCCATACATGCGTTCGAAACCCGCCGCAATCTTTTTAAGCAGTTCCTCTTTCACCGACCGGTGAACCATCAGATAATCCGGTGCAATACAGGTTTGCCCGGCATTGATGGTTTTTCCCCAGGCGATCCGCCTGGCGGCGATATCAATATTGGCCCCTTCATCCACGATACACGGACTTTTCCCGCCCAGCTCCAGTACCACCGGGGTGAGAAATTCAGCTGCGGCCTTCATCACCACTTTCCCTACTGCCGGACTGCCTGTATAAAAGATAAAATCGAACCGCTGCTCCAACAGAATTTCATTCACCCGGCGATCGCCCTCGATGATTGAAATATAGGAAGAATCAAACGTTTCGCGGATCATTTCCGCAGTTACCCGGGCCACATTGGGTGTATACGGTGAAGGTTTGAGATAGGCGCAACATCCGGCCGAGATGGCCCCCACCAATGGATTGACAAGCAATTGAAACGGATAATTCCACGGAGCCATAATCAATGCAGTGCCTAAGGGCTCCTGAAGAATTTTCCCGGATGAGGGCAGCAGGTGAAAAGGAGTCGGTACCCTTTTGGGTTTCATCCAGCTTTTCAGATGCCGTATATGAAAATTGATTTCGCCCACCACCAGGCTGATCTCGGTCAGATAGGACTCTTCGTAGGATTTGTGCAGGTCGGTCCAGAGGGCCTCGGCAATTTTTCCTTCATATTTTTTGACTGCCGCTTTTAACGCCCCAAGCATTTGCAACCGGTATTTCAGGCTCCTCGTACCACCGGTGGCATAAAATGCACGCTGCCGGGCGATTGTTTCTACAATCAGGTCCCTAACTGTTTCTTCCATAGATAAGATATGAAAGGATAAATATCGCAAAAACCCCGGAATGTTTGCCTGGTGCGCTCCTTTTCCTAGGTGCTTTTTAAAAAGCCGTTGATCCAGATTTTGGCTTCTTCGATATCCGTATACACCACCGATATGATACCGGGTGAGCCGGATATCATGCCCGAAAGAAGTTTGTCTTCGGATTTGCGGAATAGGGCCAGGATGGGCTTACCCATTTCCACTGCCCGTCCCAGTTCATAACCCACGCCCACGCTGGGAGTCGTAACCTCGGCAATCACCTTATCGGCTGACCGCAGCCAGGTAAGGTCGCGTTCATGGATCTGACAAGGCGGAATTTCCCGTTCATCCACCAGGTCCAACCGGCCGATATGTTCGGTTAGCACCTTCCCGAAAGTTTTCAGATATTCAATCAGATCATGATAAAGCTGGGCATCGTTGCGGCCTCCGCGTATGGAACCGCAGAAATAAATTTTCATGGAACCGGAATCTACCGGGGAATCATTGCTCATTTCACTGGTTTTAGGTTGGCGGAAAAATAGAACTATTTATTTAATCCGTCAATGACCGTTGTCAGTTAAACGAGCGGCTCCTGAACCCGGTGGGCGTGTATGAAAACGGACCCTTTTTATCAGCCTCTCCCGTAACGTTCGATCTTCGGCAGGATGGTCAGGTCGGCCATCAGGTACATATCCTGGATAAACTCGTCGTG
The DNA here is from genome assembly GCA_038330665.1 of Bacteroidales bacterium. Lineage (GTDB taxonomy): Bacteria > Bacteroidota > Bacteroidia > Bacteroidales > UBA12481 > UBA12481. The sequence goes on along the minus strand of JBBQOG010000002.1, from coordinate 10,182 downwards.
GAAATTATAAATGCGTTCCCCGAACGGCATGGTACCTACCCGGTCGAACATCAGCCCTTTCGCCTTCTCAATATCTTTGCCGTATATATGATAGGAATCGGCCTGCCAGTTGAGTCGTCCCATTTTCACCGTCTTCCCCGTCCGTTCGGCAATCTTATCGGCAATCTCTTCCCGGTTGAACTGAACAAAGCCGAACATATTCATGAAATTGGCTCCCCAGGCATCGTTGCTCCGGAATCGAATATTACAGTTCAGCCACCAAACACCGGCCTCATCCTCCAGAATCCGATACCATAACGATTGCAAACAGGGCGGATCATACACCTGGGCATCGAGATTAGGCATCCAGGTAATCATCTGGGCCTGGCGGGTAAACGGCTGTTTAACCAGCTTATTGATGACCTGCTCCACCTGATCAACCGTAAACCCGGCGATAAAGGAACTTTCCTTATCGTCGGGGTCCTTCAACTCCTTCCACGACCCATAGGCAGCCATCCTCCCGTGATAGGTATACTCCCAACGGGTATCATCCGGATCATTCATGTTTTTAACCCAATGATCTTTAAACCCCTTCAATTCAAGAACATACTCCCTTAAATCGTCGATCCCGCCCGGAAAAGCTTTGTGGATCATCGGATCGGTTTCAGGCTCCAGAATGGTGATATTCATGGTACTGTCGATGCTCAGCGGATCACCGGGCTTGTCGTATTGGGTTTGTATCCGGAACCCCTCATCGTACAATAATAACAGGGCCTTTTCATAGGCTTCGGCCAGGGTTTGCTCAACCACATGCAAGACGGGTATATTCATTTGAGTTTATTTTTTAAACGTTGATCAGGGTCGAAATTAGATAAATATTCCATCCGCACCGATCTGATGTCAAAATGCAGTTTGAGGGGATTTTAATTTGATTTTAATTTTCAGGGTACTGAAAAAAGAAACCTTTTTCTATATTTACAAGTGTAATTTAAACAATTATATGATGAAAAAAACATTTACCCTTATCCTCTCCATTTTTGTTCTGGGGCTTATGATGGCTCATGCCCAGACAAATCCATCCACCAAAGGCCTCAAAGGCAACGGTCAGGTATTTTATCTGGAAACATTTGACTGGGGCAACCCGGCAGATGCCAAAGGATGGACTGCTCCGGCAGGTTTCTACATGGAAGATCCCACCGACATTGGCTACAATTGGCATTGGTGGCCAAATGACAGCTTGGTGGATTCCAAATATACCAAGGAACCACCGATGCGCTCTACGACCGCCGCTAACGGTAATCTTTGCCTTTTCCTATCAAAATACAACGAATTTCTTGACCCCCGGATCGATGTCAACAATTCAGTTGTTTTTCCGGTAATGGACTGTTCGACACATGGATCGGTCATTGTAAGTTACGAAACCTGCTTTATGTGTTACGAAGACAACTCAACCTGGAAGATGCTCCTCGAAGTATCGGTCGACAATTGGCTTCATTCGGCTCAATATGATGTAAGTTTCGGCGTAAACCACAAAGGACGTCCCGACAAAACTCTCCCCGGTCAACCAGCCATCTTTCAGGCCAATATTTCTGATGTGGCAGCCGGACAACCGAATGTCCAGATAAAATTGACCTGGAAAGAAACAAACCTCTATTTTTGGCAGATCGACGATTTCAAACTCTCAGAAGCTTGGGATAATGACCTGCAGATGAGGTTCGCCCAAATGGAATGGAGTGATGGTGATGATGTTAGCAAATTAAGTCCGGCATTTATGATGCCAAAATCTCAGCTGATGGGCAACTCTTATACCAACTTCAAATCAGCTGCACTCAACTTTGGAGAATTTGATCAATCGGAGGCCTATTTCGAAGTTGATATTACCAAAAACAACCAGAACGTAATGCACGCTGAAGGTCCTAAAAAGAATATTTATACGTTGATTACAGATACTACCCTGTTAACGGATAGCTATACTCCTACGGACTTTGGACACTATAAAGTGACCTATAATTATAAATCAAAGGCAGTCGACAATACCCCGGAAAACAATACAAAATCGGCTTATTTCAATGTCACCGACAGCGTCTATTCGCATGCTGATGGCACTTCAGAAGAATCTTGCAATTGGGGAATCGAAATTTATATGACCGATAATACTCCCCTGGTTAATGTTGATGTCGGCGTTAAATACCACATCTTTAAAGATTGTGAAGTAAACTCAATAAGCGCTTATGTCGCTGGAGGTTTAGCCGATGGTCAAACCGATTTCCGTTTTGTTTTGTACTATGTACCGGTCGGTCAGGACGACGAAACACCTATTGAATTGATTGCCAGTGATATTTTGGTGTACGATTCCACGATGATCGGAAAATGGATCACCATGTCGTTGACCAAAGATGGAGAATCTGAATTTCTGACTGCCGGGGACCTGGTGTATGCAGTAGTTGAATACAACGACATGCATACGGCCTACCTGACACAAAGGTATGACAGCTTCAAGATAGGCTCCGACTATTCATTCCGCCTCCTCGACCCGGTCAGTGTTGGGAAAAACAACACGCAGGCCTGGGTAACAACCGGATTTATTTCGGAACGAAACCTGATGGTTCGCCTTAATATCAACGACCATTCCAATATCAACGACGGAGTGGATCTTACCCGTGCGAATGCTTCATTGAGCCAGAACTATCCGAACCCGTTTAACCGGTCGACAGAAATTGCCTATGAACTGGCAAACGACACCGAAGTTAACATCACGGTAATGGATCTTACCGGCCGCGTAATTATGAATCTGCCACAGGGACACCAGGCGTCAGGCGCGCACACAACCCGCATTGATGCTTCCTCACTGGATGCAGGTATTTATTTGTACACCCTGAAAGCAGGCGCTTTCACCGAAACCAAAAGAATGACGGTCAGCAGATAAGACCTCCAAACTTTGTGCTTAGGAACGGGGTCCTCACTTTCGTGAGGACCCCGTTCACTTACCACCCACCCCCGTTTTGACAATCCCCGAAAAGGTGGGAACCCGATCATATAGGTATATCTAAAAACTTATATATTTACGGCCTTAACCTAACCGATTGATTGTACATGATTAAAAAAGTACTTGTCGCTAACCGCGGCGAGATCGCTTTACGGGTGATGCGCTCGTGCCGCGAAATGGGGATTCAGACGGTTGCCGTTTTTTCAGATGCCGACCGTACCTCACAGCATGTTCGTTATGCCGATGAAGCCTATCTGATCGGCCCGGCTCCCTCCAGTGAGTCTTATCTGAATATGGAAAAAATCCTCGACGTGGCGAAGAAAAGTCAGGCCGATGCGATCCATCCCGGATACGGATTTCTTTCGGAAAACGCGCTGTTTTCTGCGCGGTGCCGTGAAGAAGGAATCATCTTTATCGGCCCCTCGCCGGAAGTGATCAATACCATGGGCGATAAAATCAGTGCCCGCGAAAAGATGGTTTTATCAGGAGTTCCGGTAGTACCAGGCACCAACGATAAACTGGTGACCGATGAACAGGCCCTTAAAGTGGTTCTCGATATTGGCCTGCCGGTCATGATAAAAGCTTCCGCTGGTGGCGGGGGTAAAGGCATGCGTCTGGTGAGAAAAGAAAGTGAAATTCTTCCTTCGCTTCGCGGAGCCCGCTCCGAAGCCAAAGCCGCCTTCGGAAACGATACGGTTTATGTCGAGAAATTTGTCACTAACCCGCATCATATCGAATTTCAGATACTCGCCGATCAGCACGGCCACGTGATCCATCTTTGCGAAAGGGAATGCTCTGTACAGCGCCGCCATCAGAAGATCGTGGAAGAAACGCCATCCCCCCTGATGACACCTGAAATCCGCGAGCAGATGGGCTATCACGCTGTTCAGGCAGCTAAATCCGTGGGTTATGAAGGGGCTGGAACCATTGAATTCCTGGTCGACAATAATCTGAATTACTATTTTCTCGAAATGAATACCCACCTCCAGGTGGAACATCCGATCACCGAACGGGTAATCGGCGTCGACCTGGTTAAGGAACAGATCCGGATCGCTTCCGGTGAACACCTGAAAATCCAGCAGGCAGATGTCGTTCAGCAGGGCCATGCCATTGAATGCCGGATCTATGCGGAGGACCCCGACAATAACTTCATGCCCAGTCCGGGCAAGATCCGCCACCTCACCGAACCCTTCGGATTAGGCGTGCGTGTGGACGGATATGTTTATGAAGGATACGAAATTCCCATTTATTACGATCCGATGATCTCCAAGCTGATCGTGTGGGGAACCAACCGGTACGAGGCCATTCAGGTGATGAAGCGTGCCCTGCATGAATACAAGATCACCGGGATTAAAACCTCCATCCCGTTTCTGGGAAGAATCATGGAAAACACCGATTTTATCCTCGGGCAATATGATACCGGCCTGATCGAAGACCACGCCGACACCCTGTTTGATCCTAAAGTCTGTAATCTGGACTGTCAGGATGTATCGATCATGGTGGCCTATGTAGACTATCTGAAACGGAAAGAAAAGCAGAAGAACCTCCCCAATGCGGCACCGCCGGCATCCGCATGGAAAAATACCGGCAGAGGAATCAGATAATGCGTTTACAAGGCACCCCCCATACCGTTATTGTCACCGTAGGGGCGTCCAGCGGACGCCCCATCATACATCCAGCGGACGCCCCATCATACGTCCAGCGGACGCCCCATTATGTCCCACCGATTGAATATTGATTAACCGAATTAGAAATGCAAATAGAATTACATAAGCTGGAACGTACTGCAGAGGTGGAAATCCTCGAACAGGAAGGCAGTCGCTATGTTTTTAAAATCGATGACAAAATTTTTGAGATCGATCTTATTGAAGTGTCGAACGGAATCTATTCCCTGTTGAACGAAGGCCGGTCCTTTAATGTGGAGGCCATCCCTACCGGAGGAAAAACCAAATATACGGTGAACACATTTTTCCAGTCGTTCGACCTGGAAATTGTCGATTCACAAACAAAATACCTCCGAAGCCGAAACCAGGGAAGTGTGGCAGATACCGGTAACCAGATCCGTGTACCCATGCCGGGGAAGGTAATGGAAGTATTTGTTAAACAGGGTGATGCCGTAAAAGCCGGACAAACCCTGGTGATCGTATCGGCCATGAAAATGGAATCCGAATACAAATCGGGCCGCGACGGTATCGTGGGAAAAGTGCTGGTAAAACCAGGCGAAACAGTGGATAGTGATCAGGTTATGATAGTATTGGAATAATAGGAAAACTATGGCATTACAAGACAAGTTTGATAAACTCGAAAGGCAATCCAAAGCTGCTGAAATGGGTGGCGGCCAGGACCGTATTGATAAGCAGCATGCCGCCGGCAAGCGCACCGCACGTGAACGGATTCTTGACCTGCTCGATCCGGGCACCTTCGTGGAAATGGATAAACTGGTGATGCACCAGAACCATGATTTCGGGATGGAGGATAAAAAAATTCCGGGCGATGGAATGGTCACCGGATATGGAAAAATAGAAGGCAGGCTGATGTATGTTTTCGCTCAGGATTTTACTGTTTTTGGCGGTACCATGAGCCGTTCCAATGCCGATAAGGTAGTTAAGGTTATGGACCTTGCCATGAAAATGGGTGCGCCGGTGATCGGACTGAACGATTCAGGCGGAGCGCGGATCCAGGAAGGCGTCCAGAGCCTGGCCGGATATGCCGACATCTTTTACCGGAATGTCCGTTCTTCAGGCGTGATCCCGCAGATTTCCGCCATCCTCGGTCCCTGTGCCGGAGGAGCGGTATATTCGCCGGCACTCACCGATTTTATCCTGATGGTCGAGGAGTCGAGCTACATGTTCGTCACCGGTCCGGATGTTATTAAAACCGTTACGCATGAAGAGGTGACCAAAGAAGACCTCGGCGGTGCCATGACCCATAACGCCCGCAGCGGCGTGGCGCACCTGATGGCCTCCGATGATGAGCAGGCCATGATGATGATCCGCGAACTCATGTCGTACCTGCCTTCGAATAATCTCGAAGATCCGCCGTATCATGCCCCGGCAGACGCTCCGGACCGGACGGATGAGGCCCTCCAGACCCTTGTCCCGGATGATCCGAACAAACCGTATGATATGAAAGAGATCATCACCTCGGTGGTGGACGATCATATTTTCTTTGAGGTCCAGCCGTTCTTCGCCAAAAACATGCTGATCGGATTTGCCCGGCTGAACGGATTCCCCGTAGGCATCGTGGCCAATCAGCCGGCACACCTCGCCGGGTGCCTGGATATCAACTCCTCCGTTAAAGCCGCCCGATTCGTTCGTTTCTGTGATGCTTTCAACTTCCCGCTGATCACCCTGGTGGATGTCCCCGGATTCCTTCCCGGAACCGGTCAGGAACTCGGTGGTATCATCAAACATGGCGCCAAGCTGCTCTATGCTTTTTCAGAAGCTACCGTTCCGAAAATCACCCTTATCACCCGTAAAGCTTACGGTGGCGCCTATGATGTGATGTCGAGCAAGCATATCGGTGCCGATGTCAACTTTGCCTATCCGACAGCCGAAATTGCTGTGATGGGATCGGATGGCGCGGTAAATATTCTGTACCGGAACCTTGATGAGGAAGGACGGGCCAACGCGATCGCCGATTACAAGGAGCGATTTGCCAATCCGTTCAGTGCAGCGGAACTCGGATATATCGATGATGTCATCATCCCAAAGGAGACCCGCATAAAACTGATTCAGGCCCTGGATATGACCCGGAACAAAAGCTATTCAAGTCCGAAAAAGAAGCACGGAAATATTCCGCTGTAGGGTTAAAGCAATCCCCGGATACGGAAAAATATAAAGGAGGCCAGCAGCGAAAGGAAAAACAGGTCGCGGACCCATCCCCTTCGCAATTCCAGCAGCCAGAAGGTCATCAGGTAAGTCAATGGGATCACCATCAGCCAGAGGATCTCGACGGTAACGGTTTCGAGGAAAACTGCCGCCAGCGCACCGCAAAAAAACCAGAGAAAATTGGATTGGAAGAGCTGTCGCGACTGGATTTTTGGATTACGGTATTTCAGCGAGGCAATGACCGTCCAAACCAATATAATTCCAAGCCAGGCCAGGATGAATGGTTCCTTGCCTGCGAAGGCCGGCATACCCGGGTTCCGGATCTGGAACCAGGAGAGGAACGTATCCCACTGATAGTCCAGATCACCGATCAGGTACCAGAATATCCCAGCCAATAAGGCAGGTATGGCGATTCCCATGATTACCACCGCCCAGTGCCTCCAGGAGGTGGACACCATCAGCAGCAGGCCGAACAGGATAGCCGGCGTGATCACCAATACCGGTGGATACAACAGGACAGCCACTCCCCAGGTAAATCCCACCAAAAAAACCACTGAATAGTCGGTTTCGTGCTTGTAAAGATCCAGGAGGAACCGCTGGCTGAACACCATCATCATTCCGGCCAGGAAAGCCGGATGGAAGAGGAAATAATGACCACTTGAAGCCAGGATAAACAGAAAAACAAATGCCATCGCATAGGAGCGCCGACCAATAAGCAAATTTTTCTGATCATTGGATACCAGTAAAAGTGCCGTCAGCAGAGCCGTGAAATAGGAGGGCAGAATCTGCGCCCATAGCGGCCAGCGGTCGATTCCCATCCAGAAAGAGTATAGCCATCCCTCCTTTGGCAATAAATACAATCCGTTCCCAAACGGGTCGGCAGGAGCCATGCTCCCCGGCAAAACGAAGGCTACCCCAAAGAGGATCAACCCAATTACAGGGATCATCACTTGCACCGATAAACTGATGGACCGGATAAATCCAAACATGATACTTTCCTATTTCAGATCAAATCCAATATCGCGACGGTAATAACACCCTTCGAAACGGATGCTTCCGGTTGTTTTATAGGACTTTTTTAACGCTTTCTTCCAGGTAGTATCCAGCGAGGTCAGCGCAACCACCCGGCCTCCGTTGGTCACCACCTGGTGGTCATGGATGGTGGTTCCGGCATGAAATACGAGGCCGCCGGGTTCCGGTTGCAGTCCGGAAATGGGGTATCCCTTCTGATAATCACCGGGGTACCCGCCGGAAACCAGCATCACGGTAGCGGCTTCCTCGGCGGTTATTTCCAACGATTTTCCCTTGAGCTTTCCTTCTGTAGTGGCATAAAGCAAATCAAGCAGATCTGACTTAATCCTGGGGATCACCACTTCACTTTCAGGATCACCCAGCCTAACATTATACTCAATCACAAACGGTTCCCCCTTCACATTGATCAGCCCAAAAAAGATGAACCCCTGATAAACAATCCCTGCTGATTTTAATCCACTGATAGTGGGTTCAATGATCCTCGACCGGACCTTTTCCATGAACTCCGGACTCGCAAAGCTGACCGGGGAAACCGCTCCCATGCCCCCGGTATTGAGTCCGGTGTCACCCTCACCTATCCTTTTATAATCCTTAGCCTCAGGTAGTAATACCCAAGATACCCCATCGGTCAGCACAAATACCGATAATTCTATCCCGTCCAGAAATTCTTCGATCACCACTTTTTTCCCCGCCGATCCGAATTTGCCGGCAAACATATCGCTCAATTCCCGGATAGCCTGATCGGGATCGGTCAGGATCACCACCCCTTTTCCGGCAGCCAGTCCGTCAGCCTTGAGCACATAGGGTGGAGTCATACTCCGGATATAGGCACTGGCCTCTTCGAGCGACTCCTTCCCCTTGCCGATCGAAAAAGTCTGATATCGTGCCGTCGGGATCCCGTTTTTCTGCATAAACTGCTTGGCAAAATCCTTGCTCCCCTCGAGTTGGGCGCCGGCAGCATTCGGACCAATCACGCCCACCCATCGGAGATCATCTTGTTCCCTGAAATAATCGCTGATACCCTTCACCAGCGGATCCTCAGGACCCACCACCACGAGCTTGATTTTTTCGCTTCGCACCAATTGCGCCAAAGCAGGGAAGTTATCGACGGCAATGGGCACATTAATGCCGCACCCGGCCGTTCCGGCATTCCCCGGGGCGATGAATAATTTGGTAAGCAGGGGGCTCTGAGCCAGTTTCCAGGCCAATGCGTGTTCGCGGCCACCGGAGCCAATGAGCAATACGTTCATACGGAAAATTTTCAGATTAAAATTGCACCCAAAGGTAAGAACTTAAATCCTGCCTTGGTGTAATGATCCAAAACCCTTGGCAACGCATATTCCAGGTTTTTTTGGGCTTTCGGGTTATCATGAAAAACGATGATACTCCCCGGCCTGGCTTTTGAAAACACATTATTCACCACCCGCTCCGGATCCAGGTCGCTCTCGTAATCCATGCTGAGGACGTCCCAGAGGATGATCCGGAAATCCTTCTTCAGCCTGCGCAGCACATACGGCCGGATCCTGCCGTACGGCGGGCGGAACAAAGGAGAATCGATCACCGAACGAGCTTGGTACACATCACGGATATATTCACCCGGATGGGTTTTAAACCCGTTCAGGTGGCTAAAAGTATGGTTGCCGGTCGCATGGCCAGCCTCCAGAATCCGGGCATATTCATCCGGATGCTTCCGAACATTATTGCCCACACAAAAAAAAGTCGCCCGGGCACCATATTTTTTTAATTCATCCAGAATCCATTGCGTGGAAACCGGCTGCGGACCGTCATCAAAAGTCAGGAAAAGCACCGGTTCCTTTACAGAGATCCTCCACTCCACAGGCGAAAGGAACTTTCGGATCCATCTCGGTGGTTTCACAAAAAGCAATATCCGGATTCGTGTGGCTAACTTCATTTCAGCTCTATCCCTTTTTGTTTCAATGCTTGGTCAATTTCAGTTACGAAGCCGCTCTGATCATAGGCCGCAGCCAACTGGCGGACTTCCCCGATAATGAGCACCGTTCTCCGGGATTCCCCAGCCAGCATGCCGCTGTATTTTGATTGGACACTGGCCAGATAACGGTACTCCTGCTCCAGATCCCCGAGATACCCACGTAGCAAATCGTTTCCCTTTTCCATGGCTCCACACTGATAATACATCTCAGCCAGTCCGGCCGTGGAAACATCATTCGGAAAGTTTTCCGTTGGCAATAGCCCGACAATCCTATCAACCACCGTGCGGGCCGAATCCAGTTTTCCCTCCACAATAAGAGCGCCTGCCAGGTCAGCAAAGCGTCGGCGGAGTTGCAGGATGAGCGTCGTCCGGTACGTATTGAAATCAATAAAAATGGACGGGTC
>JBBQOG010000001.1:0-28901 GCA_038330665.1 Bacteroidales bacterium | reverse complement strand
ATTATTTTATTACGCCACGACCTCCTCAAATGTTCGGAGGTGGCTCTATCCTGAGTTTTATCCCTTTTTTTATTGATAGCAAAACATATTATGTATTTTTGGCCGGTTCAAAACCGGAAGTTTTGCAAAAAAGGATCTTATTTATTATCGCCAGCCTGTGGTTACTGTGCTTACCGACTCTCCTTGCCCAGAAGGAGGGAGCGATCTGGTATTTTGGCGACCATGCGGGCCTGGATTTCAATCAGCAATTTCCAAGGCCACTGACCGATGGCCAGCTCAACACGCGGGAAGGGGTGGCTTCCATCAGCGACAAGAACGGGAAGCTGCTGTTTTATACCGACGGAACGACCGTTTACAACCGCAATCACCAGGTGATGCAAAACGGGGGCGGTCTTTTGGGAAATACGTCTTCTACTCAGTCGTCCATTGTGGTCCCCTGGCCGAAAAACCCGACCAAATATGTTCTTTTTACCCTGGATCAGGCAGGTACCCCATCGAATCCGGGTAGCGGACTGAAATATACCGTTGTTGAGATGACCGGCGACGGGGGGCTCGGTAACATTCCCCCTACACAAAAAAACCTTTCGCTTCCCGGAACCAGCGGGATCCGATTCACTGAAAAGATTGCGGCGGTCAAGCATAAAGACGGCACGTCGTACTGGATTATCGCCCATGAATTCGGGAACGGAACGTTCGATGAATTCAAGCTGGATGAGAACGGACTGACCTTTGGAGCCCAGGTTACCGAAGGCACTCCACACCTGTTTGACCCGAGTGACAGCAACAACCGTGGGGCCACCGGTTATCTCAAATCCTCCCCAAAAGGAGATTTTTTGGCTTTGGCGGTAGAGGGACAGCATTTTTTTGAATTGTTCAGCTTCGACAACGGAACCGGCCGGATCCGGGTGATTGCCAAACTGGGAGCCGGCAGCAGTGAAGCGCCCAATGCGGAACTGAACAATGCCTATGGGGTGGAATTTTCACCTACCGGTAATTTTCTGTACGGATCCACCCGAAAGAACGGATTGATCTACCAATGGGATATCAACACTGCTGATCAATTGACCATTCAGCGCAGTGTGCAGATTCTCAGGGACAATAAAAACACTCTGGTTGGTGCACTGCAGCTCGGGCCGAATGGAAAAATCTATGTTTCCCTTGGTGGGCAGCCCTATTTGGGGGTCATCAACTCGCCAATACAGAAAAACTGCAATTATATTGAGCACGGCACCACCCTTTTGGACAATTCGACCGAATTGGGCGGAAAATCCTATTACGGACTTCCCACTTTCCTTTCTGACTTTTTTCAGGCCGCCAAGTTCTATTATGAGAGCACTTGTCAAAATGATCTGACCCGGTTCTATGTATCAGCCAACAAACAAACCCTGGAGGGACTGCCGCAATGGCTCATTTACGACTCCACTGGCCACATTCCGGTTAGCAAAGCAGATGTGGACCCCATTACGTTGGAGGGTACTTACCGGTTTACCGTGCCAGGAAAATATTTGATCCGGTTCTCAGTCACGCAGTTCGGGTCAACAATTTCGCAGGATCAGATTATCACCATTTTTCCGCTTCCGGAGCTTAATTTTTCGGATACCACGAGTTTGTGCAAGGGAAGTCCGGCGCATCTCGATGCGGGCGACGGAGCCTTTTATTTATGGCGCGACAACAACAACCTGAGTGTTTACCGGGTTCGCGATGTGATTAATCCCGGCATCTACTTCGTGACGGTTACCCATTACAACGGATGTTCGGCCAGCGACAGCACAGTGGTCACCGAGAAGCCTGTTCCGGCTTTCAAGACCTTCAGCACATCTCCGGCTGCGTGCGGTGGGACCAACGGTTCGATCAATTTCGAAATGGAGAAGCCCCTGGACCGCTATCATATCCTATGGAAAGAATTCCCCGGCAATAGCTCCAATCAGGCGTCAGGCTTGCCCGGAGGGGTGTATAAAGTGACTATCACCGAGGATTCCACCGGTTGTTCGCTGGTGCATGACTTCAGCGTGAATGAGGAAAATGCCCCGGATGTAAAGATCGTGGCCAATGTAACCGGTTTGGTTTGTGCCGGGCAGAAAGTTACCCTCACAGCCGAAGGCGCCTCGAATTTTAGTTGGGTAAACCCCGAAGGGAGCATCGACAGGATAGTGGATGTTTACCCCTGGGCCAGTACCACCTACCGTGTAAAAGGATATTCCAAGGACCCGAACAATCCGCAAAGTGAATGTTCTGCTTTTGGTGAAATCACGATCACCGTTTTGCCTTATACGCTCCCTCAATTGGGGGCCGACCGGGTCAATTGTGAAGGGGATACCATCACTCTGGACGGCGGAAGTGGATTTACGGCATGGACCTGGAGCACCGGTGGCTCCACCCGATATGTTAACATTACCGAAACCACGGCCAATCTGGTATTATACGCCACAGATAAGAACAAGTGCATTTTTACGGATACCCTTGGTATTTTGATGAAGCCGCTTCCGGAGGTCCATCTCGGGAACGAGATTATTCAATGTGAAGGTACTCCCTTGTATTTATCCGGTGGAACCGGCGATTCGTATTTATGGAACACCCCGGATACCACCTCGGAGATCCGGGTAACCGAGTCCGGTACTTACAAACTAACCATCTGGTTAAACGGGTGTGCCAATTCTGATAGTGTAAAAGTAACCCTCAAACCGCTGCCGGAGGTTGACCTGGGTAACGATACGACACTTTGCCTGTCGAAGCCGGTCAAGCTGAGCGGGGGCTGGGGCGACAGCTATCTTTGGAGCACGAGCGAGACCACACAGGAGATATCCACCCAGCAATCCGGTATTTACTGGCTCGACATTGATCTGGACGGATGTGTGAAAAGGGATAGCATTGGTTTGGATATCAAGCCATTGCCTGAAGTTAATCTCGGTCCGGATACCATATATTGCAAAGCTTCACCGATACCGCTATCCGGAGGAACGGGTGACTCGTATGCATGGAACACCGGTGCCACCACCCCTCAGATCCTGATCAATGAAACCGGGACCTATGAACTGACCCTAACCAAAGATGGTTGTCAGAATGCCGATACCGTCAAGATCCGGTTCAACGATCCGGCCCTGCTTATCATCGATTCGGTAGAAGCTTATCCTGTATCCTGTCCGGGCAGCCGCGACGGCAGTCTGCGGATTGTGAAGCACGGCTCGGGGCTCACCTATGAATACAGCATCAACAATGGAGCCGACTGGTATGACAGTCCCATTTTCGCAGGATTATACGGCGACAACAACTTCCAGATCCTGGTGAGGGAGGATAAAGCCTGTGTGGTTCGCTATCCCAAGGATATCAGTTTTCAGGAGCCTGACAGCATCAAAATCAATTACCGGCTCTTAAGCCCGAGTTGCGAAACCTGTCCCGACGGCGAAATCCGCCTGCGGATCGACGGGGGTACTCCCCCGTATTCGGTTCTTTGGTCGACCAATGACACCGCTACCTACCTTCCCCGCATGTTACTCGGAAAGTATATCGTATGGGTTACGGATTCCAAGAAATGCCGGACGAATTCGTTGATCGACCTGAACATGGGGTATCCGACATTCCAGATTCCCAATGCATTTACCCCAAATGGTGACGCAGTGAATGAAACCTGGGAAATTGCCGCACTACGTGATTTCCCGTCGTGTGCAATGAAGATTTACAACCGGGCGGGCCAGCTGATCTGGTGGGCCGAAACCGGTTACCCGGTGCCCTGGGACGGCCGCGACAAAACCGGGCGAGTTTTACCGGTGGGAACCTATTATTATCTTCTCTTGCTCGACCCTACCATGAAACCCATCAAGGGAAGCGTGTCGATATTGAAATGAGAAGGAAAATCACATACCGTACGGTTCTGTCCCTGATCTTGCTGATCACGGTGCTGCGTGGGTATAGTCAGGTTAATTCCTTTTCCGATCAGTATCTGGGAAACCTTTTCCTCCTTAACCCGGCGATCGCCGGAACCGGACAGTACAGCACCCTGTCGTTCAATTCGAAACAGCAATGGATCGGGTGGAGTGGCGCCCCTGCCAGTCAGAGTGTGACCTTTCACACCAAATGGTCAAAAGCCAGGGATCGCTTTAATCCGCTCGGATTCGTCAACCAGGGAAAGAATACCTTCAGCAATGTGGGTGCGGGTGGCGGGTTTTTTCATGAATCGAACGGGGTGTTCCAGCTGACCGGACTTCATCTGGATTATGCTTACCATGTATATACCAGCCGTGGGCGCTGGTCGTTCGGCCTGGCCCCCATGCTTTATCAGATTGCCACTACCGGCGTGATACTCGCCGACTCGAGCGATCAGTATTTCAATAATCCGGTGAACGGTTTTTTTGCGGACCTCAATGCCGGGGTGCATTTTTTTAACAAGAATGGCTATGGAGGCATTTCGGTTGTGCAGCTGTTAAACTCGAGAGTTAATTTTGGGAACAACGAATTCCGCGATAACCGGGATACCCTTGAAAACCAGGATCTCGCCCGATCGGCATACGCTTATGGAGGCTATTTCTTTGAATTGAACCGCGATCTGAAACTGAAACTTGAACCCATGGTGGTTCTGAAACTCAATGCTGCCGCAGGTTTTCGGTTCGATGCGGGTACTACTGTCCATTTGCTCGACCGCTTCCATGCCGGGGTTTCCTATGCCTGGAAAAAAGGACTTTCGATGTATACCGGGATCAAACTCGATAACCTGTACATCCGCTACCTGTTTATATTGCCGGTCTCGGCCGATGTTCCGAACCAGTTCGTAAGCCACATGATCCAATTTTCCATTAACCTCGGTCAACCGATCGATTAGGTCCTTTTCGAGGCCCTTTGTAAATTAATCTGTTTATTTTCTTGAATTTATAAATTCCGCTATAACTTTGGTTGGTAATACCAAACCAAAACCACGACTCCTCCGCATGGGGGTCGGCTGAATAACCATTTGGAAATGCAAGACATGAAAAAAGTGTTTACGTCATTTTTATGGACCATCGTTATGGCAACTGTTTGGGTCACGCTGGCCAGTCCGGCTTTTTCCCAACAATTAAAGATGAGCCTTCCTGAGGTAGCCCAAAGATCAGGGGTGATTCTGCATGTGCAGGCCGAGTCGGGCGAATCGGTTTGGGTTTATGGAAATGCAGGAAAAAACATCATCACCACCACGCGGTTCCGGGTGCTCGACTGCATCCGGGGTAACCTGGCCGTTAACAGCCCGTTCAACCTGGCCATGCCGGGGGGTACCATTGGGGATACCACCCAGTTCGTGACCTCCTCGGTGGAATTTTCGCAGGGTGAGGAGTGCATTCTCTTCCTACAGAACAATGCGGTTTCCCTAACGGGCGGGTTCCAGGGTAAATATACGGTGACCGATGGAAAGGTATTTGTTGAAAATCAGGTAATTAAAACCGAACGGTTCGTTCAGGCCCTAAGGGAATCCAATCGCGATGCCACTGCAATTCCGGCCCTGCTCCGCAGCCTGAAAACCGAACCTTTTGCCCCGGCTGGCCGAAGTTTGAAGAGCGGTAATTCCACGAACGGCATCAATGATACGTATACCGTTACCGGGTTAAAAGCCGCTTTTACCGGCAGCAGCGACGGCGACGGCGACGGATATTTTTCCTCCTTTACCTTCCTGATCCGGGTAAATGGCGATGCCGATCCGGGTCCGGTTACCGTGTATTTCAGGATAACCTGCACCACTACCGGACAGGTTTGGACTTCCTCGAATAGTTTCATCATCACGGGCACGGAAGTGGACAACAAAAACTTTGCCTTTAGTGAGGCGGATTTTGCCGGACTGATTACGGGCAACATGGAGCTGAATTTTACGGTCGATATGATGGATAATACGCAATCCAACGTTTTAGCCACCAATGCTTCGATCGGCGGGGATGCGATCAAGGTGGACGAGGCGACTGCCGGTTCCATTACCATCACTTCGATCTCTCCGGATATGGCTTCATCGGGCACAAACAGCCAGGTGACCCTTTCCGGAAATACTTTTGGTGCCAGCCAGGGAACCGGCAAGGTGAACTTCTTTTACCGATCGGGGCAGCCCAAGATTTCCGGTACCATCGTCAGCTGGAGCGATACGCAGATTGTGTGCACGGTTCCGATCGGAACCGTGAACGGGTATTCGGCATCGGCCGGCAGCGGTCCGGTTACGGTAACCAACAATGCGGGCCAAACGAGTAATGAATATCCCTTTAAGGTCACCTATAGCGTAGGGGGGCCCAAATGGGGCACGGCTGTGGTATCTTACCGGATCAACGAAAATTTAGGCAGCGTTTCTACGGAAGCCACTGATATCATGAATGCAGCCAGCAGCTGGAACCTTACCGGGGCCAATCTGAATTACAATTATGTTGGCTCTACAACCAATACCGCTCCCGCGTTGAACAGTAATAACGACATCTGCTGGGGAACGCTTGACGGGTCGACCATCGGTCAGGCTTCGATGTGGTCTTCCGGGAATACGTTAGTTGAATGCGACATCGTTTTCAATTCCGGGGTATCCTGGAACTCGGGTGCTTCCGGTATGGACGTAGAATCGGTGGCCTTGCATGAGTTCGGTCACTGGCTGAATCTGAGAGATTTATACGGTGCCAGCAGCGATGGCGTATATGATCAGGGTAAGGCCATGTACGGATTAATTTCCTACGGTCAGGAAAAGCGGAATCTACATTATGATGATGCGGCCGGAATGCTTCACATTTATGGAGCTGCCGTCACCTACCTGATATCGGGTTATGTGAAGACCGGGGCCGGAGTGGCGATTTCAAATGTTATTCTGAATGGTTTGCCGGGTAACCCGTCGACCAACATCAGCGGTTTGTATTCGGCCAATGTTACCTCGGGCTGGAGCGGCACGGTATCGCCTGCAAAAACGGGCTATACATTTACTCCGGCCAGCCGAACCTATACCAATCAGGCAGCTGATGCCACCGCCCAGGACTATACCGGGCAAACCGGCAGTGCCGATGCGACGCTCTCGGATCTGAAAGTGAATGGCACCACCGTGTCCGGATTTGCGCCGACGACACTCACTTATGCGGTGACCCTGCCGGTTGGAACGGTCACCATGCCCGTAGTTACTGCTACTACGACAGATGCCGGTGCCACCAAGCTGATCACCCAGGCGGTTGCGCTCCCGGGATCCGCCACCGTGAGGGTGACGGCCACCGACGGGACCACCATCAAAACGTACACACTGAATTTTACCGTAACCCGAAACAACGACGCCACGCTTTCGGACCTGAAAATAGCAGGTACCACCGTCGGCGGATTCTCGAAAACCGTATTCACCTATAATATAACTTTGCCATCCGGAACTTCAGCAGTACCCACGGTTACGGCTACCACCACCGATGCAAATGCATCCCGGGTGATCACACCGGCTTCCTCGCTTCCGGGTTCCACCACCGTTCTGGTTACTGCGGAAAATGGCACCACCACACAAACCTATACGATTAATTTTACCGTACAGGCAGCTTCAAACGACGCCACCCTCTCGGATCTGAAAGTCAATGGAGTTACGGTTACCGGTTTTGCCCCGGGGACCCTCGCGTACGATATTCTTTTACCGATTGGAACGGTGACTTTGCCGGTGGTTACGGCCACCACCAACGACAGTGGCGCGGCCAAGCTGATCACCCAGGCATTGGCATTACCCGGGTCAGCTACTGTGCGGGTAACTGCAGCAGACGGAACTACCATCAAAACGTACACGGTGAATTTTACCGTTGCCAAAAACAACGATGCCACCCTTTCTGATCTGAAAGTATCGGGAACCACCGTTAGCGGATTCTCCAGAACCGTATTCAACTATACTGTAACGGTTCCATACGGAACCTCAACGGTACCAACGGTTACGGCCACCACCACCGATGCAAATGCCTCCAGGGTAATCACAGCGGCTTCCGCATTACCTGGAGCCACCACCATTCTGGTTACCGCTGAAAACGGCTCCAGCACACAAACCTATACCGTTAACTTTTCAGTAGAGTCAGCATCCAACGATGCCACGCTTTCGGATCTGAAAGTGAATGGGGTAACGGTTACCGGATTTGCCTCCGGCACGTTATCTTACGAAATTTCATTGCCATTCGGAGCTGTCGCGGTTCCTACCGTGACCGCCACCACCACCCACACTTCCGCAACCAAACTGATCACCTCTGCAGCTTCTTTGCCCGGGACGACCCTTGTCAGGGTGACTGCACAGGATGGTATCACGGTAAAGATTTACTCGTTAAACTTTACGGTAGCAAAAAACAATGATGCCTCGCTGTCCGATCTTAAAGTTTCAGGTACCACCATCACCGGATTTTCCAGTACGGTATTGACCTATACCCAGATGCTGCCCTTCGGAACGGTGGTTGTTCCGACTGTTACAGCCACTACATCCGATGCAAATGCATCGAGGGTTATCACACCGGCCTCCTCCCTGCCCGGAGCAACCACTATATTGGTTACCGCTGAAAACGGCACCAATACCCGGATTTATACGATTAATTTCACCGTGGAAGCCGGATCCACCGATGCCACTCTGTCGAATATCTGGATTAATGGGCTCGCGCTTGCAGGGTTCAATCCCCAGGTAACGGTATATGATGACATACTTGAGCATGAAACAAATTTGGTACCCACTATAACGGCGGCTACCACCAGTACTTTTGCCACCAAAGTCATTACCCCGGCCACCAGTCTGCCGGGAAATACCACGATTGTGGTCACCTCCCAGAGTGGGACGGCAACAAAGACCTACACCATCTATTTTGAGCTGGATGAGGATGACAATGCTGCGCTGACCGATATCCGGGTGAATGGGACTTCCATTCCGGGATTTCAAAGTGACCATTTGGTGTACAGCCTCGTACTAATTGGGGGAACCACTTGCCCACCCGCGGTTGAGGTGACCCTTTCAGATCCGAATGCATCGGTGGACATTATCTGTCCTGGTACCTATCCGGCAACTGTTGAGATCAATGTTACCGCTGAAGACCAGGTTACCATAGCCCATTACCAGATCATGGTGAGTTACGATTTAAGCGGCGTGAATGATCATCCGGTGATGAATACGCTGCAGGTCTATCCCAATCCCAACCTCGGGAATTTTACCCTCGACTATACCACCTCCGGCAGCAACCGTATCCGGGTATCGATCCTGGATCTGACCGGGAGGGAGATCTTTGACCGGTGGTACGAGGGGAGTATTTACCGGTTAACCGAACCCATACAATTATCCGCCGCAAAACAGGGATTTTACCTGATCCGGGTCATCGACGGACTAGCTGTGACCTATCAGAAACTTATTGTCGAATAATTTTACCGGTATCGCTGATCACACCGTTTAAGCGATAGAGATAGACACCGGTTGGAAGCGTTGCCGTTTCAGAAACCGGTATCAGGAAATTTCCGGCATTCAGCTGGAAGTGCGTGGAAACCACGAGGCTTCCAGTTAGGTTGTACAGCCTGAATTGTAAGTCGCCTGCTTGATCGGAAAATCCTTTTAACCAAACCTGATCCGTTGCCGGATTCGGGTAAATGCTGATTTTTCCGCCGACCGATTCGGAGGGCACCCCACTACCACTGGTAACCTTTAAGGTCAGTTCCTTATCATTGCTGATCCCGGCCCCGTCCGTCACGCGCAATGGAAGGGTATAAGTCCCCGGAGTCATAGGCGTTCCCTGAAGATCGCCATTCGATCCCAGGCTTAACCAGGATGGCCAGTTCAGGTGATTTAAGCTGATTGCGGTGTTCGGTTTCATGCCGGCAGTGTTCTGTTCGGGCAGAAAGTAGTCGATATTGTTCCCTGACGATAAGCCCGCTATCCAGGCCAGATCGGGGCTTACTGTCATGCTTCCGTAATAAAAGCGGATTCCACCGTCGGGTTGGATGTTAGCCGCAAATTCCACCGGTTGCTTTCCGGCTGCATCGGCGGTCGCATGCCAGCGGATGATTACGGCGGTGGCCGAGGACTCGAAAGTCACCTGGCTGTTTGCATCGGGGTACCAGAGTTTGCTCAGGAACGGGAATACTCCGTTATTCTGGTAAAACCTCACACGGTTATCAATGACATAGGGATAGGTCACCAGGCTCTGGCCCATGACAAATCCGCCGTCCTTCAGAATGGTGATCTGGTTATAATTTACTCCGTTGAAGGGAAACATAAAGGGCAAGTCCATGACCCGTGCGGTAATCAGTGGTTCTGAAAACACGCTCGCCCCACCGGTAAAACTCAGGTCGGATGCCACAGGTGTTTCAAAATAGGTAACGGCCGGATTGGTAAATCGATACGGACCCCCGGTTCCATCGGCTTCAATCTGGGCACGGTACTCAAAACCAACCGGCGCTTCAGGCAACTGATCGGTGAGAATGGTTGGGCGATTTAGGCGGGTATTGACCTGTGCCGACAGGCGGGTGACCGTATTGGAAAGGATTGGGGCACTAGCGGGGGTACCGAAAAATTCGTGTGTTCCGTTGGTATAATCCATCACCGAAAAACTCTCGACCGAGCCATGATCGGTGTTGGTGGATGATTTCTGCACCACTTCGAGGAAAATTCTTGCCTGCCCGTTCGCCGGGAAGTAATTCATCAGCGGCGTGATATCCAATCCGATCTCAATCAGATCCGAATTGAGCCCCTTGAAGCCTTGCATAGGCAGCGTATCGCCCTGGAAGTTAAAGCATGGAAAATCGATCACACGCTCGGGAACCAGTGCATTTACATCTGTGGATAAGCCCACTTGAATTTTAAGCCGGCTCCGATGATTATATCGGATCTGAGCCTTCACGGTCAGTTGGGGGCTATAGGTTTTCTTGGGCCTGACGACCATCACGTCATTATTCCAGATGCCACCGGTTTCGGTGCTTTCGGCAAGCAGGCGGTATTGAACCCACAGCTTGCCTGCATTACCAAACCCGGTTCCCCAGGAGTTCACCACGAGCAGGGCACCTATTTCCCAGTCCTTCATGTCGACCACATGGTCCCCGTTGATATCAATATTGTTGGTATAGCGTCCGTCGACGTTCACATCAAACCTTATGGAATCGTTCCAGCCGGCGAAGGTCATGCAGTGCCCGACTTCGGGTCCGTATTTGATCACGATATACTGACCTTCCTCTTCGAGTCCCTTATTCAAAGGGATCTGAGGAATCACCATCTGGTCGGAGCCGATCTGGAAATTCGCCAGTCCACCAACCTGTGATCCGTCGAGATGGTCATTCAGCCAGTGTTTCAGCGTAAGCAAACCCTCGGGGCTTCCCACGTCGATGGCAAAAACCTCATCCACACGGTTCTTCATCCCCCGGTAATATTTATCATATCCGGTCATCCATACCTGGGAATTCTGGTCGAGAGCGTCAAAATCCGCATTACCCGGAATTCCATTGGCTCTTACGAGTCTCCAGCTGTCAAAATAAGATACGCCCTGAGTGGAATTGCCGTAATTCAGCAAATTATAAACGGCCATGGGGCTATACTTGTTTGCCGGTAGCGATGCATCCAGGCTGCGCAGGTAGTTTATCTCATAGGTGAACATCGTCCAAATGGAACCGGCCTGATTGCAGTTCCATACCCATTGATTATAGATACCGGAAAAATAGATGGTACGGGTATTATCCTTCTTGTAGAGCAGTGGCCGGGAGCCATAACTAGCCGGAAGAATCAGCCTGGGGGTATTGGCCAGCGCCTGATCATCCGCGGTCATCACACTTTCCTGCGCCTGCTGTCCGAATAAAGTGGCTCCGGCGATCAGCAGACTTATCGATACGAAAATCCCTTTTGCCTTCATAAATTTTTTTTAAGAAGGCAATATTAAGATGTTTTTGGGATTTCGGTACCGGGGAGCCCTTATTATTCCGGTTTCACCCAAACGAGCTTCCATTCCATTCCAAAAAGGGAATAGGTAAGCCAGTAGGTTTTTTTAACCACCACGTTGGTCGTTCCGGTTTTGAAATAAGAATAGGTAGTTTCTCCGTATGCCTCATCCGCTATCCTGTTTGCTGCTGCGATCAGCTCCGGAAAGGGCTGGTATAACGCATCGGTGAAGATGTTGCGACCAATCTCATCGGCATCCTGATTATACAGCATGGTTCCGCCCTTTTCCATGGCCCAGAGCTCGAACGACTGGTCCTTGAGCAGGGGGATCATAATGTTGTTAAAAATGGTTTCGGGAAGGAACAGGCAGGTAATGCCTCCGAGCACCTGACCGTTACCGATCACCGGATGGATATCCACCGCGGCATAAAATCCCTCGACGGCAAGGAAGGTGGAGCTCAGAACCGGTGCTTTGGTTTGAAAGGCTTTTATCACATGTGCCTGTCCGCTGATATCGGCGCCCTGGCTGGGATGATACACAGAGGGTTCGATCACCTGCATGATCCCCTGCGGGGAAATGAAGGCGAATTCTACTGCGAATATCGACTTATTAAAAAGCTCGAGCATTTTCGTCCGGATGGCGGCTGTATCGTTGATGTTGGAGGCCACATAACTTGCAGCGCCGGCCATGTCGTTGTTGAGTGTGGTGAAAGAGGCGGCCAGGCTTTCCCTGGCGTTCGTGAGCTCGGCAGGAATAGAGTCAAGCGGGTCTTTTTTGCAGGCGGTGAGTCCCACCAGCAATGCGGTGGCAAATAGGATTGATTTGTTCATGGCAGGGTTGTTTTTCTTAAAGATACGATAATCCCGGATTTAAATCCCAAAACTTCCGGGGAATTTTGGAGGTAAATCCGTATGTTTCAGCATTCGGGCGACTGATGTCAGCCGATAAACCCGCACAGAAAGGCCAGTGTTCCGGCGATGTAATGGCTGATGCTCACGCCGAGAATCGTTCGATGGCGCATATACAGGATTCCCCAGATGATCCCTCCGCCGAGGGTCCAAACTGCAAAGCTGAGTGAGTAGGTCATGTGGGGTAAACTAAAAACCAGGGCGGAGAGAATGATGACCCCCGGCTTGGCAAATCTTCCGGTGATATTACGTTCGATAGAGGTGAGGCACACTCCTCTGGCCAGGAATTCCTGCAGGGGTGCGATCAGCAGGTAAAGAATAAAGGTCCAGTCGAGGATTTTAAAATCCACCAGTCCTTTGGAGCCATCCATCCAGCCCATTCGAACAGCCATCCATTTTATTCCTACGAACAGCACCACCAGAGCTCCGGTTACCGCTAAACTTTCGAGGAGCGATTTTTTCCATCTATCCAGGTTCAGGCCAAATTTAGCGAACGGAAGTTTAGTAAAAAACACGAAATAGAGTCCGATGAGAACAAAAAGCAGGTCGGTGCTGCGGAAAACAATGAATTTAATAGAGCTGTTGGCAGGGCTCACGACCCGAAGAATCTCAATGAGAAAAGTAAAGAGACTCATGATGAAAAGCAGCGAAAAGAATACGACTGATCCCTCTGTACGTTGTCGTGAAAGCTCGGTGAGCGCCTGATTTTTCTCGCTGAGCTCTTCGATTCTGCGATTGAGGTCGAATTCGCGCGCCTCGAGCTTGGTAGTCATCAGAATGAAGTTCTCCGCCAGTTCACCCACTTCAGGCTGTGTACCTCCGCTATCGATAAAGGGATAAATCTGGTCGACACCGGAATACTCGCCACGGAATATGGCCTTGGCCTGGGTATTCAGGTGCCGAATCAGTTTATCGGGCAAATGGACCGGATCAGGTGTCATTGGATAAGGATAGGCGGGAAAAGGTCACTTCGCAGCTTCCTCAAGGGTATCAAACACCTTGAATATGGAGGTAAATCCGGCGATTTCAAAAATCTCGCGGATATTATCCTGGAGGTTGCAAAGGTGAAACTTACCACCGGCAGCAGTGATTTTTTTCAATGCCATCAACAGAACCCTTAATCCCGAGCTGCTGATGTACACCAGACCGGAGCATTCCACAATGATTTGTTTCTCACCGCCTTCGATAAAGCTAATCAATTTCTTTTCCAGCTCACCATAATTAGAGGTGTCGAGGCGACCGGCCAGATGAATGACGAAAAAATCGCCCTTTTTTGATTCATTAATTTCCATATTATTTCAGTTTAATTGGTTTTCTCAATTTTTTTTGTGAGCGTTAAAATATTCTTATTTCCCGAGCGCCGGTAAGTCATCCCGTCCATAATTTTACGAACGAAGTAAATTCCCAGGCCTCCGATATTCCTCTCCTCGATAGACTCATCGATTTTAGGATCGGCCCGAAGGGTCGGATCAAACTCCTTTGCATCATCTTCAAGCTGCATTTGGATCCTATTACCGTCGAATGAGAGGCCAATGGAAATCGTATGCTCCTCCTGATCAGAATAACCATAAAAGATGATATTGGTAATCAGCTCCTCCAGCACCAGGTTTAGGTTCAGAGCGAGCGCCATGGGAATCCCCCACTCTTCCGACAGGGCTTCAATCGCTTCTGCAACGACATCCAATTGGGATAATTGGTTAGTAATAGACAGGTTATGCTCACTCATTGTACAAAGTTATGCGGTTTAACCATTGTATCGTAATGAAAGCAGGGTAATATCGTCGGATTGAGGCACACCGGTCGAATAAAGGTTGACATCCTCCACAATCACATTCACAATCTGTTCAGAGCTCAATTTCAGGGAAGCGGTGAGCAGACTTTCGAGCCGCGGTTCGCCATATACTTCTTCCGCCTTATTAAACGCTTCGGTTACCCCATCGGTGAACAGCAATATCCCGTCGCCGGGTTTCAACTGAACCGTACTGGTGGAGTAAGGATGATCTTCGAAGCAACCGAGAATGATATCGCCGGTGGATTGGAGCACTTCGATCGAGGTTCCTCCCCGCATCATATAGGGTGGGTTATGTCCGGCATTTGCATATTCCAGCTCTCCGGTTTTCATGTTCATGATGCCATAAAACACGGTTACGAACATACAAGAAACGCTCTCATTGCAAAGCAGGTTATTGGCATATTGCAGGCATTCGCCGGCCGGCATACCCTTTAAACCGGTTGCGCGGATCAGCGTGCGGCTGACGGCCATAAAAATAGCGGCCGGTATTCCTTTTCCGGATACGTCGCCGATCACAAATCCGAGACGGTCCTGATCAATCAAGAAAAAGTCGAAGAAATCGCCACCCACACTCTTGGCTGCCGTCATCGAGGCGAACAGATCGAAATCATTCCGACCGGGGAATGGCGGGAAAGTCTTTGGAAGGATTCCCTGCTGAATTTCGCGGGCCACATTCAGGTCGTGGCGGATGGAAATCAGCTGGTCGTGCTCGTGCATAGCCATTCGCTGGACCACGATTTCGTCCAGGGTTTTATTGATGGTGATTTCCAGGTCGTCGAAATTGATCGGCTTGGTTAGAAAATCGAAAGCACCCCGGTTCATCGCAGTACGAATGTTTTCCATATCGCCGTAAGCGGAAACGATGACGGTTTTCAGCGAGGGATGCTTGAGCTCCTTCAGCTTGGTGAGCAGGGTGAGCCCATCCATCTCCGGCATGTTGATATCGGACAAAATAATTCCGATGTCGGGATATTCGATCAGGCTGGCCAGTGCTTCCAAACCATTATGAGCAAAAACAAAATCATATTGTCCATTTCGTATTTCGCGGCGGAATTTCTGCCGGATTAAAGGTTCAAGGTCGACCTCATCGTCGACTACCATGACCTTTACATTCTGATTATAATCCATATCGTTGATCTCTTTTTGAATGATTTTTACAAAAGATTTTTTGGGATTTCCAGGATGAATTCAGCAAATTCGCCCTCGCGCGATTCCACCTTCATGCTGCCCTGATGCTCCTTTACAATGATGTCGTAACTCAGCGAGAGTCCCAGCCCGGTGCCTTCGCCAGCCGGCTTGGTGGTAAAAAAGGGGTTAAAAACCTTGTCCAGGATTTCCTGTGGAATTCCCTTTCCATTGTCGCGAATCCGTACTTCGACCGATTCGCCCAGATTCCGGGTCTGCACCTCCAGGATTGGCGAATAGGCATCGTGCAAATCCTTCTTTTTCAGATTCGTGGAATAGCAGGCATTATTGATGATATTCAGAAAAACGCGCGTGATATCCTGCGGGATGATATTGACCATCCCGATGGTTTCATCATAGTGGGATTCTATCTTAATATTGAAGGTGTTATCCTGTGCGCGCATTCCATGGTAACCGAGGCTCACATATTCGGCCAGCAGGGCATTGATGTCGGCCTGCTGTTTGATTCCGGCATCACCGCGTGAATGCAGCAGCATGCCTTTCACGATACTGTCGGCACGTTTGCCATGGTCCTGGATTTTGAGTGCATTTGACCGGATATCCCCGGCAATTTCCTTCAGGTACTCGCTATCCTCGGGCGACAGGGTAGCGGTGAGCTTCTCAAGTTCTTCCTCCAGTTCACCGGTCAGGTCGACGGTAAGAGCAGCGAAATTATTCACAAAATTCAGCGGATTTTTTATTTCGTGGGCAATACCGGCAGTGAGCTGCCCGAGCGAAGCCATTTTCTCAGCCTGTAAAAGCTGCATCCGGGTTTCCTCCAGCCGGGCATCCTTCAGCTTAAGCTCTGAGGTGAGTTCCTCTATAACCTGTTCCAGGCTTTTTGGTAATACTGACATTTTCTGTTAATCCCGCTTTGGTATCCGTAAATATAGATAAAATGGATTTATATAAGGCGCATTTAAGCGTATTCAGTGCAAAAGCTTCCCACTGAGGAGCATTAATTCGGTTTCAGTGAGTTTCACCTGATATTGGGCATTTACCTGACGGGTTCTGGCCGTCAGAAGGTCCTCCTGAACGCCTTTCATCTGGATGGAAGAGATGGACCCGATGCGGAAGCTCTCCCGTGCCAGGTCCATGTTCCGGATGGCCAGTTGAAGGTTTTCCTCTTCAAACCGAACCACCTCCAGATGGTCCAGGTATTCGCTGTAAAGTTTTTCCAGATGAGCCCCGAGCCGGCTTTCCATCTGTTGAACAGCCAGATCGTATGATTGCAGGGAGAGTGCTGCATTCTTGTACTGCCGCTTCAGATTCTGCCCGTCGAAAATTTTCATGTTCAGCGAGAGTCCCATCGAAGGGCCGAAATTCCGGTTGTACTGGATGAAGTTAGCCTCGGTATCGGAGTGGTAATAGTTGTATCCGGCAAAGTAATCGAGTGTGGGCCACTGGCTGGCACGGGCTGATTTTACATCCAGGGCCCCGGCATCGCGGTTGCGCATGGCCATCAGCAGGTCGGTGTTGGCGGATCTGACTAACCAGTGCAGGGAATCGGGATTCAGGGCCACCGACACCGGGATGGTATCGGGAACCTGGAAAGTGGTGGTTACCTCCCGTGCCATCAAATCATTCAAACTGGTTTTTGCGTTTTCGCAGAGGGTTTTCTGTGCCGAAAGCCTGGCAATATCTGCATTTTGTTCCACGCGGGATTTGAGGTATTCCATTTCCGACCCCGAACCGGTTTCGTAGCGCATTTTGGCCAGATCGGTGCGAAGACCAGATATCTCCACCTGCTCCGAGAGGAACTGCTGAATCCGGTTTTGCCGAACGATCTCATAATATCCGGCAATTATCCGGGCAATGGTGTTTTCGAGCGTATTTTTAGCACTTAAGTCGCTGATTTCCTCGAGCTTTCGCAGTTTATCAAAAGAGATGAACATTTTCAACCCGTCGAATACTTTCCAGGTCATGCCCACGCCGGCGGTGGTTAAATCGGAAAGTGCAGCCGGGTTATTCAGCTCACTGCCGGTGAGCACCTTCACACGGGCATTACTCAGTCCTTTCGAGATCCCAGCATTGACGCCAACAACAGGCAACATTCCGGCATTTCCGGGCGTGGCATTATTTTTCGCCTCCTGCAGGGAGTTCTGCGAGATGATGATTCCGTAATTATTCGTCAGGCCAATACTCAGCGCCTCCTCGAGGGTCATCAGTTGCTGGCCGTGGGCCCAGCCCCCGAGCAGGCAAATCAATAATCCGGTAACGGCTGCCTTTTTCATTTAAAAGTCCTCCTCAGTTTGATTGGAATCGGCTTCTACGGTCATCTGCGTATAGTCGATCACGTCCAGTTTCGGATTCCTGGAGAGAAAGGAATAGATGGCCGGTATCATATAGAGGGTCAGGAAAGTTGCGAAGATCAGTCCGCCCACCACGGCGATCCCCAGCGACTGCCGGCTTTCGGAGGAGGAGCCCAGGCTGAGGGCGATCGGCAGAATGCCAAGCACCATGGCAGATGAGGTCATCAGGATGGGCCGGAAACGGGAAATAGCCGCCCGCTGGACCGCCTCATTTTTGTCGATCCCGGTAGCCTTACGCTGGTTGGCAAACTCTACGATCAGGATGCCATTTTTGGTTACGAGACCGATCAGCATAATGATACCGATCTCGCTGAATATGTTGAGTGTCTGGTTAAAATACCAGAGTGAAAACAGGGTTCCGGCAATGGCCAGCGGCACGGTAAAGAGGATGGTGAGCGGATCGATAAAACTTTCGAACTGTGCCGCCAGCACCAGGAAGATCATCACCACAGCCAGCAGAAAGATGAATATCAGGCTCGAGGAGCTTTCCTCATAGTCGCGCGACTGACCGGCGAGGGCGGTGCTCATGGTGGCGGGCAGCACTTTTTTCGATACCCAGTTGAGTGCCTTTACACCATCGCCCAGCGTGGCGCCAGGGGTGAGCCCAGCAGTGACGGTGGCCGAAATATACCGGTTGAACGAATAGATCGACGCCGGGTTGACCGACTCCTCTATCCGGATCAGGTTATCGAGCGAGATGAGCTCCCCCGAAGTATTCCGGACATAGAGGTTTTTCAGGGCGGCGGGTTTATCGCGGTCATTGCGCATCACCTGTCCGATGATCTCATATTGTTTGCCGTCCATCACGAAATAGCCGTAGCGCTGATCACTCATCGACAGTTGCATGGTGCGGGCGATATCCTGTGTGGAAACCTGCAGCTGCGCCGCTTTTTCGCGATCGATGGTAATCCGGAGCTCCGGTTTATTCACTTTCAGGTTCGCATCCACGAACTGCAGGGATTTAATTTTCCGGGCCTCCTCAAGAAATTTCGGAAGCACGTCGGTGAGTTCCTTCAGACTGTTTGCGAGCAGCACATATTGAACGGGCTGCCCGGCAAAACGGTCGCCAATAGTGGGGGGTTCAAACGGGAACGACCGGATGCCGGTGATGCCGGGCAATTCACGGGTCATCTTATTGAACATCTCGTGCTGGGTGCGCTTTCGCTGGTCGGGATCGACCAAATAAATGATTTCCTGGGCCTTGTTCGGATTTTCGATGGTTCCCATTCCGGGGGAGATCCATGAAAAGGCTACCGATTTTTCAGGAAAGGAATCGGTGACATATTGATCCAGCTGACCGAGGTAGTGGGTCATGAATTCGTATGATGAACCTTCGGGAGCCAGCACCGGTATCCGGATATTGGAGCGATCTTCGAACGGGGCCAGTTCCGAATGCAGTGATTTATAAAACAGACCGATGAGGAATATCAGTACCACAAAAATCGGGAATACCAGCCATCGTTGACTCATGAAAGCTTTGAGCGAATAGCGGTATCCGCGGTTCAGGGAGAGGAAAAACGGTTCCGTTTTCTCCATCAGCCAGCTTGAATTCAGGTGGCGTTGTCGTTTAAGGATACGTGAACACATCATCGGGGTGAGGGTGAGGGCCACGAAGGCGGAGATCAGCACCGAGCCAGCCACCACGATGGCAAATTCCTTGAACAGCCGGCCGATGAGTCCCTGCAGGAACATCACCGGAAGGAACACTGCGGCCAGGGTGATGGTGGTGGAGATCACGGCAAAAAAGATCTCCTTCATCCCCTTATGGGCCGCCACTATCGGATGGATACCCGTATCAATCTTGGTATAGATATTTTCGAGTACCACGATGGCATCGTCACAAACGAGCCCGATGGCCAGTACAATAGCCAGGAGGGTGAGCACATTAATGGTGAGCCCCATGAGGGCCATGATGATGAAGGAGCCGATGATGGAAACCGGGATGGCCACTACGGGAATGACGGTCGACCGCCAGTCGCGCAGGAAAATGAAAATGATCAGCACCACCAGGAGCAAGGATAACAGCATGGTTTGCTGCACCTCTTTTACGGCTCCCCGCTCAAAACGGGTAAAATCGTAGCCGATCTTAACTTCATAGGTGGAAGGAATCTCTTTGCTGAGGGTTTCCATCCTTTTATAAAATTCATTGGAGATGGCGATATTATTGGCTCCGGTTTGCGGAATCACACCGATGGCCACTACGGGCAGGTGGTCGACCATGACCGCGGAACGGTCGTTTTCGGGATACAACTCGGCATTCCCGATATCTGAAATCCGTACGATATTGCCATTTTCCTGCTTAATAATCACATTATTAAACTGTTCCGGGGTGGTTAGCAATCCCAGCGTGCGTATCGTGAGCTCGGTAAGCGACCCTTCGATACGACCGGAGGGCAGCTCAATATTTTCGCGGCTCACAGCACGCTCCACATCGAGGGCGGTGATTCCGGCGGACGACATTTTAAAAGGATCGAGCCATAGGCGCATGGAGTACTTCTTTTCGCCGAATAACTTGATATCCCCCACCCCGGGGATGGTTTGCAGTCGGGGTTTGATCGTGTTTTCGACCAAGTCGTTCACCTCCATGATATTGTGCTCAAAACTGCGTACTATCATGAAGATGATGGGATTGGCGTTGGCGCTGAGTTTCTCCACGATCGGCGGATCCACATCCTTGGGCAGCAACTTGATGGCTTTGGAAACGCGGTCGCGGACGTCATTTGCCGCCGACTCCATCTCCTTGCCCAGGTTGAATTCCACGGTGATCAGGCTCGACTGGTCGTTCGATACCGACGACACCACGCGGATGCCTTCGATGCCGTTGAGGGCATCTTCGAGGGGCTCGGTAATCTGGGCCTGGATGATCTCGGGGTTGGCACCGGAATAGGTGGTGGTGACCGTAACAACCGGTGGATCCATTTCGGGATATTCGCGGATACCCAGGTAAAAGAAGCTGACGATGCCAAAAATGAGAATCAGCAGGGTAAAGACGATTGCCAGTACCGGCTTGTTTATGCTGGTGGATGAAAGGCTCATCTCAATGGTTTTTTACCGCTTTGAGCGGCGATCCGTTTTTCACTCGGAGCAGGTTGGTGGTCACCAGCGAATCGCCACGACCGACACCCTCCAGCACTTCCACATATTCATCGTTCCTGACTCCGGTTTTTACCGTTACCATAAGGGCCTGACTGTTTTTGATAAGAAATGCGGTGTACCCTTTAATTGATGGCATGAGTGCAGAGGTGGGCACGTAAAGCCCGGGGGTTTGTTCCTTTAGGGTAAGCATAACCTTTGCAGAAGTTCCGGGAACCAGTCCGCTGCTTCGGTTATCTGCCTCCGCGCGAATCAGGAGGGTCCGGGTTCGGGTATCCACCGACGGTTCAATCGCCTCTACGGTAGCGGTAAGAATATCCGGAAGATAGTCGGTGCGGAACCGCACCGGATCACCGGCTTTCAGATCGTGGGAGTATCGTTCCGGTATCGAAAAATCAATTTTCATTCGGCTGATATCCTGAAGATTGGCCAGGATGGTACCGGGATTGACCAGCGCACCCTCGCTCACCGAACGCAATCCGATCTGTCCGTTGAACGGTGCCCGGATGCTGGTTTTCGACAGGTCGACCTTAAGCACTTCGATTTCGGCCTGAAGGGTTTTTCGCCGGCTGGAGACTTCTTCGAAACGTTCCTGGCTGATTCCCCCTTTTCCGAGCAGGATTTTTTCGCGGCCTTCATTGGCTTCGGCCAGTTCGAGTTCAATTTTCAGTTTGTTGATCCGGGTCACGATATCGGCATCATCCAACTGGAACAGGAGTTGTCCGGCCTGTACCCGGGCACCCTCCTTCATCGGGATTTTGACCACTTTCCGCGAGATTTCGCTCACAATATCCACGTGCTCACGTGCGGTGAGGGTGCCGACGGTTTCCAGCTGATAGTTCACCGCGGTATCCTTAACCACAAAGCATTCCACGGGGATGGCAGGAACGATATTCGATGGGGCAGCTTTTTCCGTTTTAGTCGTGAAAACAGATATCTTTAACCAGATCAGAATGCCTATTACCACTGCAATCCCTACAATAATCAAGATCCGTTTCATTCCTAAATCTTTTAATGGTTTCAGTTCATTTTTGCATGGTACTCCTGGGGCCCGTATTATTCCGGAACATAAACTCCGGATCCGATCCAGTAGTTGGTACCGGGGATTGGCTCCACGTATCCGATCTTGAGCTTTTCACCTGTTTCACCAGGTTTGATCCAGTAAAATTCGACAAATCCACCGCCTGCTCTTGCGGCTGCGGATAGTTCGCGCACCACATATTTACCCTTGGTATCCTGGTGATTATACAGGTTGGTCCCCTGGAGATTCTTTTGTGTAGCATGCGCGATGTTAATGCACTGATAGTCATATACATAGAAATATCCGGATTTATCGGGGTAAAATCGGATGGAATCGATGTAGGTCCTGATATACAGCACGCCACTGGCGGAATCCGGAAAGTTTTTCAGTGTTTCGCCCAGACCCACAGCGGAGGCGTGGACCACTGCCAGGGCAATTTCTTTGTTTTTTGCCAGTTCGGCCGCTTTCAGCACTGATTCATCGTCACTTTTTGCACAACCGGCAAGAATGCCCAGGAAACATAACAGGAGTAAGGGAAAAGATAGTTTAGGTTGCATAGGAGTGGTAAAGAATTCTGCATAAATGTACAAAACTTTTGCAGATGAAATTCGCATGGGACCTAAAGGCCATAATGTTCAGTGGGTAAGGCCATTAAGGGGCTGGGACAAAAGGCAAAAATTTGAATTTACAGCTTCAGCGATACCATGAATTGGTCGGCGGGGGTTCCCGGAATGTAGGCTCTGGAGTAGCCAAATGAAAGGGTCGATTTCAGCAGTGAAAACATGACCAGTTCGAAGTCGAGCTGAACCCCTGAGGCAAAGTAATTCCTTTGATCGCGGGTGTTTGCGACATCGGTGATCAGGCCCATTCCGAACAGCGACAGCCGGGCATAGGTGGAGTAGAAACCCAGGAATCCCAGTTTGCGAAAACGGATGGGGGTTAAGTTGATTTCGGTGGTGAGTTTGCCATAATTCATTGCGGAAAGCTGATCGATCTCCACACCCGGAAAGCTCGACATATCGCGGTATTGCTGAACCGAGCGGTAATCGACGAAATTGTTGCCGAATCCGCCGAAATAGAACATCGAGTTTGATTTATCGGATGCGCCAAAACTCTGACCGGCGGAAGTCCGGAACCAGATGGCTGAATTCCGCATCGGGAGCAGGAACCCGAAATCAAAATTATTGATCAGCTGCGGATAGAATGCTTGTTCGGTCGGACTGGTGGCGAAGCTGGTATAGGCATAAACATTCCAGTCGTAGCCCT
The DNA here is from genome assembly GCA_038330665.1 of Bacteroidales bacterium. Lineage (GTDB taxonomy): Bacteria > Bacteroidota > Bacteroidia > Bacteroidales > UBA12481 > UBA12481. The sequence continues at coordinate 5,505 of JBBQOG010000001.1, read as the reverse complement.
GTTCCGGCTCGATGGCACCAAGGGATTTCCGTAAATAGCTTTTATGGTAATTGACCACGCCGATATACATGTTTTTAAAATCCGACGCAATATTCTGGTACGATGGCAGGGTTTCCAGATCACCGTATGCGCTCAGCCTCACGTGCAGTTCTGTTTTGGAGGGGGCCATCCGGTTAAACATTTTATAATATTTGGCGGTAAAGGAGTAGCCGGCGCGACTGAATTTGGTAGGTCCGAAAAGATCATAGAAGTCGGCATAGTTATAGGTAGCTGAAAAGGTCCAGCTCCAATAATTGTAATCCACTGACAGGTGAACCTTTTGCTTATTGGGCAATGAATCGTAGGGTGAAACAGACAATTTCAGATTCAGTGCGTTGAGTCCGATCGGATCCATAAAATTCAGCCGGTATCCGCCGGCCACATAATTTTTATAGCCCTGAATGATGGGATAGGCATTGGCCAGTTTCATCTCTTTCATCGGATGATAAACCTTTTCGGTCACCTTCAGGGAATCGAGGTTGATCTTCGACGGGGGTTGCAGAATCCAGGATTCCACTTGCGGGTATTTGTTGAATATTTTTTGTCCCAGGTATTCGATGGCATTCACGTCGGCCAGGGGATTAATCTTCATCATCCCGGCTATCATCCCTGCGGGGGTATATTCCATGATCAGCATAGAATCTTTCGAAACCGGGATCGGTCGGAAGAATCCGCTGGTGGCATTGGTAAGAATTTCGGGGGTCAGGGTTTCCAGGGAAATCCTGAATACGTTCGAAACTCCTGTATAATAAGAGGTTCCGTAAAGAAATTTGCCATCGGGGGAAAACACAAAATTAGCCGCCGGGTTATCTTCAAATTCATAGATCTCCTTAAAACCGGTATTCCCGGCCAGGAGGTCGGCAATACGGAACAGCACCAGTTTTTGGCGGCCCTGGATATCCGACAGGGTACCGGTGAGCAGTTGCCCATCGGGGGATATATCCAGATCGGAAAAATCCTTACCGAAAGGAAGGGTGTACAGATCGTCCCATTTTTTATATGGTGGAAGGATGCGGATGAGGGTTGATCGGCCGCTCATGCTCTGGACCCCGTAAATAGCGCGGTCTTTATTGTTAAACACCAGGCCGCCGGCCCGGTCAAAAGGAATCAGTTTAGTTACCCGGCCCGTTTCGGCATTGATCGACTCGAGCCCCCTCCAGTCGTTGTTATGGGTGGAGGCAAAGAGGGTTTTGGTGGAATCGTCGTAGGTGAGACTGGTTACGTAATAGAGACTCGGGCTGGGTACGGCCGCCACTTTTTCCATGGCACCGGTTTTCACATCGATTCGGGCGATATGCGCCAGTTTACCGGGATAGTTCACGGCCACATACACTTTGCCCGATGCTTTGTCGACCCAGGGCCTTGAGACTGATCCCAGTGGTTTATCTACAATCTTCCGGTAGGTGCTTACAGGTTGTTCGGCGATCTGTGCCAGGTTGGCCTGCTGAAAGCTTTTCTCCCAGCCGATCCATTTTTTCCACTCCTGTTCAACGGGTATTTTATACACCTCCTTAAACTGGCTGGCATAGAATCTCTTGCTGGTATCGGTTCTTGAATAAAACTCCTTCAGCTTATCGGGGCCATACTGGTGGGCCAGATAGGCATCGAACCGGGTTCCATACAGATAGGAATTAACGCCCACCTGAAAGTCAACGGTAGTTCCTTCGGTCTCCAGTCCGATTACATGATAGAAATAGCTGCTGTCGCGCACCATGGTCCGGAAAACCATCTCGTCATATCCGCCCATTACGCGGCCCACCCCACCCGACATCCAGGTTTCCATAAACACAGCGATGCCCTCGTGGTACCAGCGCGGGGAGTACCAGCGCGGGGTAGTAAAGTAGCTGTAAACCAGGGAAAGGGGATCACGGTTATCGGGCATCACTTTCCCGCCGAGAATTTTCTGAAAAATCCGGTCGGATTTTGAATTTTTATCGCACATCACCTGGTGGGCGAGTTCGTGGCTCATCAGCCATTGCATGCGCTCATTGGAGGGAACAACTGAGTAGGTGTAATCAAACGGGGATACGCCAATATTCAGGAAGTTCCAGGGGATGACCATGGTTCCGCCGTTTCCGACATCCGAAAAATCGTTGAACAAAATATTTGTGGGTCCGGAGGGGGTATAATCCCAGAATTGTTGATGAAAAGCCAGTGCATTCTCGAAGGAGCGTACCGTATGAGGCACCAGGTAGGACGTGTTTTTATCCATGAACATCAGCTTCACATGGTCCGTCTGGTATTGCTGCAGCACAATTTTTTGCTGAGCAAACCCGGGAAGAGCAACCACGCAAAGGAGCAGGAATCCCGGGCAAAATAATTTGAATTTCATAGGGTTTGGTTTAGGATCCAATTTACATCATTTATTTGGTCTTCACTCACCATAACCCGTTTTGAGCTCCGCACTCGCATTGACCAACGAAACAGAACGAATCAGGTTCTGCAAGTCAGCCACATTGAGGGCTACTGCCGACACGCCATACAGCTGATTGTATTTCAGCACATTTCCTATTGAGTGTTCCGAAGACCACGCCATCAGTGCCGGGTTGAAATTCGAAAGTTCAATTTGAAGGCCGCTCGACGACAAACCCAACACGCTCCTCACATCGAGGCTATTTGAACTTGCAATTACACGCTGAAGATCAGATGGTCTTGCAAAATGAAATGACAGGTTTGCCTTATCATAAACCATGACGCCTGTTAAGTGAATTTGCAGGTCCTCTTTAGCATTGATATGAATTGATTTGATCCCTCCTAAAGATCCCGGATTCGCAAAAAGCATGCCTACGCTGGCAATGGCTTCAATTTTTTCCTGGCTGAACAACAGGGCACCCCCGCCCAGAACAGCCGATAAATCCTTTTCCCTGGAGAAGAGCAAGACGCTGTTGAAGTTGGCCTGAGAATCAATCCCATAACTCGTCAGATTAGCACAGAGCGACGGGGCACCAATCAGGCCGCAAAGCTCAATTCCCTGGATGAGGAGTTGGTCGCGGATAGATTTCAGACTTATCAGTTCCTCCTTTCTATCTTTCACGAGGCTACTCGTCAGCATAAAATGATCCATACTTACCAAAGCCGGTTCCAGTATCGAATCCTTTTCAAGCAGGGTTTTAACATAATTTCCGAAATCCCGAAGGGTTTTATCCACATCAACCGATTGGTCGGCCTGGTTATTTCCGTAAAAACCGGCCAACAGGTTGATGGTGCTTCCGAGGGTTACGTTGCTGTTCCTCATATAATCAACATAATCCTTTAGAAGCATGACTTTGGCATAGCCCGCATCCTGGCTGGTCATTCCTTTCAGTTGGAATTCGCTCACACAGGAATCCATTTTATTGCTCAGATCTTCGGTGAAAACGGTGAAATAAACGAGACCTTGAATCATAGATCTCAGTTTTGCAGTATCGGCAGTGAGTTCACTCCTAAGCTGAATATCTTTTTCGGTCATTTGACTCTTGCGGTACTTATCGGCCTTTCCGAATGTTCCGGAACTGATTCCCTTTAATGCCGGCGGAAATCCGAGGGAGACAGCTAGTATGGCTATCGCCAGAACGATCAACGCGCCAAAAATGATTTTTTTCCTTGATTTCATCAGAATATAAATTGGTTCTCAGGTGAGTAAGTGGTTGCTTAATTCCTCGTAAGGTTCTTACTTATTACAATAAAGTGGAACAAAGACCGCTAAAAGATAGTGCCATCCCCGCCAGGTTAGTGCTTGCGGTAAAGCCAACGCCTAATGGGCCGTTTGCATTCATGAGATTTACATTCAGTGCGTTGCCGAATGCCTGTTGGACGGTAGCGGAGTTCATGTTATAATTCGCGCAAATAACGACAACACCCATTCCGCCAAAGCCTGCGATGATAGAAATACCATTCAAATCGGCAGCGGCATTAACCGCTTTGATTTCGAAAGACTGAATGGTGCTGTTATATCCTAAAACCTGTGAATTGATGAAACTAACCTGGCCCAAGGCCTCTTTCGAATTCATTAGATTAACCTGCAAATTACCCTGGGCTTTTATTATGCCAAGATTATTTTCCTGCGATCCGATGGAACCCAGCTGTGCTTGAAGTGCAAGACTACTTAATCCGCTTATCAGGCTTTTATCGCCTACCATCCCTCCGAGTTGTACCCCTTTGATCAGCAGCTGGTCGCGGATGCCTTTCAGTTTCCGCATTTCCTCTTTCCGTTCCTGCAGGATTTTGTTGGTACTGATAAAGCGGTCCATGCTCTTTAGTGCTGGCTCAATGACTTTATCTTTCTGGTTCAGATTTTTTACATAATTGCCAAACTCTCTCATACTTTGTTCCACATCAACCGACTGATCAGCCGTTTCGGGATAGTAAAACCCACTCAGCAGATTGGTCGTATTAACCAGTATTTTATTGTTGTTCCGGATAAAAGCGGAATAATCCTTGAGGGCCATCATATCGGAATATCCGAGGTCCTGACTGTTGAGGCCCTTTTCCTGAAACATCACAAAGCAACTGTCAATTTTATTGCTCACGTCGTTGGTGAAAACAGCAAAATAGGCCAATCCCTGTATCATCTGCTTTAACTGGGCGGTATCGGCGGTGAGTTTGCTCCTTAACTGAACATCCTTTTCGGTTAATTGACTTTTGTGGTACTTATCGGCTTTCCCGAATGTTCCGGAAGATTCGCCCTTTTGTACCGGTGGAAAACCCAGGGAGATGGCGACAATGGCAATTACCACGACGACCAGTGCGCCGAGGATTATTTTCGTTTGTTTTTTCATGATGTAAAAGGTCTTTAAACAATTGGTTAAACTTGGTTTTGTATGCTTGCTTTAATTACCACTAAATTTGAAAAAGTTGGCGGAAGGTAAGAAAAATCGATGGCGGGTACAGGTTTGGGAGCAAGCTATTTGACGAATGACACACTTCATCCAATGGGCACAACAAAAAAGGGTGAATCCATTGACTCACCCTTTTCCCCATTCGTTCCGAGATGTTTTACAACCCGATAAAGTTTATGGTTTGCTGGAGAGTGGCGGACCAGACAGTTCCTCCAAGATTTTGTTCTGAACTGTAAAAGATATTTAGCTGACTTGCATTGAATACAGAACCTAGTTCGCGGGCCATAAAGTCACCCAACAGGTCATATTGCGAAGCAACCATATTAAGTCCATCTTTGGCCATGTATGCGATCCCCAACACAGTGGAACCGAACCCACCGGAGCTCATAAGAATACGTGACAGTTGATCTGTCGACATCACCGCCTGCAGGTCGCCAATGCTGCCAACATAAAAATTCAGGTTAGCCTTGTCATATACCATCACAGAATTGATCGCACCCAGGTCGCTTTTAGCACTAACCTTCGCCATAAATTGATTCGTCCCTGTAAGTTGATTCTGGACCTTTGCCTGGGCCTCGGTAACCTTAATTTCGACACCCATCTGTTCGTAAGAACCATACTGTACTTCCTTACCTGTTATCATCACCAG